>JBAYTV010000197.1:0-4142 GCA_041675405.1 Sideroxydans sp.
AACCATGACGAATGACCGGGCAACTTTATACGCTCGCATAGGCGGTAAACATGCCGTTGGGGCCCTTGACGCGGGTGCAAAGCATCAATGGAAGAGGAATTTACTGTCTCAGTATTCCGAGACAGAGATAGTCAATACGCATACGGTGTTGAACTATCTGCGTCTCGCAGACCTGCTGGGTATCCAGCGTTGCCAAGAAGTGGTCATGGGCTGGAAAGCCGAAAATATAGTATCGGTGCGATCGATGATTCCTTTTGATGTCGAGGTGGAGTCCTATGTCGTACTTCACGCTTTCCCCATGTATATCTATAAGGCATGGCGGCAAGATGCTTGGGTCGAATTGGCTAGCTGGCTTGAACAGAATGGAATTCGTGTCGTTCTGACTGGCGGCAACGATACGGCGGAGGTGGCGAATGTTAAAGCGCTGCAACAATTGATGCCGGCGGGCACGGTCAATGTCGCAGGTGAGTTTGGTTTCTCAGAAGTAGCTTATCTACTGAGCAAGGCGCGTGCATATGTGGGGCCAGATACCGTTGTGACACATTTGGCAGCAGCGGTCGGTACGCCGACGGTCGCATTGTTTGGACCGTCTAATCCGGTGAAGTGGGGGCCGTGGCCCAAGGGATATGCTGAAGAGCGCGATCCTTACCTTATGAAAGGCTCGCAGCGTGTGAATAATGTTGTGCTATTGCAGGGTGAAGGAGATTGCGTGCCATGTATGGAAGAAGGGTGTGATCGTCATAACGGTAGTTTGAGTATCTGCCTGCAGAATCTTCCAGCTAGGCGTGTGATCGATGCGCTGTCTGAGCTGTTGCAGTTACCCAAATGATTGTGTACTCGGATTTGGCGTCTTGAATTGAAGGCGCGTCGATTCAGTGACTGTCTTTTGGTATGAGATAATCCACACACAGATAATTTGACAGCCTTCAAAACCAATCGATGAAACTCCCTTACAAGACTTATACAGCGACAGGTATTTCAGTCGAGCATTTGATAGGGTTGATTCTTTTCCTTTACCCCTCACTTTTGTTTTTAGTACGTGGCGGTATGAATGCATCCCTGTTCTTGCTAGTCATCATTTCGATTTGGCTACTAGCCACTCCCCGCAAACCAGCTTGGTCACTATTTGATCACACAAATACCTTGTTTTCAGTTGCGATGGTATCTGGCGTGTTGGTGATATTAATCAGCCAGCTATACCATCAAGACCTACGTGGGCGCTATTTCGATTCGAGTTCACGTTTCTTGATCGCTATTCCCGTATTGATGGCGTTGCGAAGTGTAAGTTTTAAATCTCTATCCACCCTTCAGTATGCTTTCCCACTGGGAGCGATATCTGCATTTGTTGCGGTGATGATGTACGACCCAACAGTCCAGTTTGTGGCAGAGACCTCTTTTCTGAATCACATTCATTTGGGCGATATGGCTTTGTTGCTTGGCTTCTTTTCTGTCTTTAGCATCAACTGGATTGGAAGAGACTCAAGTTTTGGGATGGCTCTAAAGGGGCTAGGGTTTATCAGTGGTCTTGCTGTTTCTGTATTGTCGGGTGCTCGAGGCGGTTGGGTCGCCATTCCAATCTTTGTAATTATCTTCATATATTTCCGAATAAAAGGGGGCTTTCTCAAGAAAATCTCAATCGTAGCCATGATTCTGATGGGAATGAGCCTAGTTGCTTTCGTGGCAATCAAGCCTGTACAGGAACGAGTGGTGTCGATCTACTCTGATCTTTCAGTTCTTTCCAGCGGTAATGCAGATACCTCGATCGGTGTGCGTTTGCAATTATGGAAGGCCGCTTTTCATTTGATTGCAGAAAAGCCTATTTTGGGGATGGGTGCGGAGGGGTTCGCAAGATCTATGGATGCCTTGAGTGCCTCCGGTTTCATTACTCCTTTCGCTGCCGAGTTTGGTAAAGGTGAAGTACATAACGAGATACTGGCCCAGACAGTTCGTTTTGGAGTGTTTGGGTTAGTATCGATATTGGCAGTCTATTTCGTTCCTTTCTATTTGTTTGTTCGGGCGGTCAAAACGGGTAGCAACCAACAGGTTGGTGCAGCATTGATGGGAATGTGTGTGACACTCGGGTTCTTTGTGTTCGGACTGACCGTAGAGACGTTCAATCTAAAAATGACAGTTGCGTTCTATAGCCTCACCGTGACCGTCTTGCTTGCGATTGCAACTCACCATAGCGCCGAAGCTTAAAGCGTCAACTAATATCAAAGGACATCATGTTCAGCGTCGTCATCCCCAGTTGGAACAATCTCGCTTTCTTGAAGCTGTGTGTGGAGAGCATCCAAAAGCATTCTCAGTTCGAGCACGAGATCATCGTGCATCTGAATGATGGCTCCGATGGTTCGTTGGCGTGGGTCAAATCACAAGGCATCCGTTATACCCATACGGAAAAGAACGTCGGCGTCTGCCTTTCGGTGAATCATCTGATGGCCAAGGCGAAGCACGATTGGGTGCTTTTTATGAATGACGACATGGTGGCAGCACCGGGTTGGGATGTTGCCTTTGTTGATGCGATCAAGTCTGTCGATACCGATCTGGCAATGTTCTTCGGCACATTGATACAACCGGAAACGAACGACCACCCCAATATCATCAAACAAGATTTTGGTCGTTCCCCAGATATTTTTGATGAGAGCAGATTCTTGCAGGGCTATATGCAAGATAAGCGCGGTGACTTTGAGGGTGGCTCCTTGCAACCCACGCTAGTACACAAGAAATGGTGGATGCTATTAGGTGGATATAGTTTGGAATTCTCTCCCGGCATGAGCAGTGACGATGACCTGATGATGAAGTTCTGGGTCGCGGGTTGTCGCAATTTCCGCATCGTTGGTGCGAGTCGTTTCTATCATTTTGGTATGGCGAGTACGGGGCGTATCACGCATAACCAAGGTGGACGCATGTTCGTGATGAAGTGGGGTATCACCCACTTGGAGTTCTACCGAAAGGTCCTGCCGACACTGCGCAATGCAGACAAAGGCAATACGCCGGACAATCCATACAACTGCATCAAACCAACTTTGCTGGGAAGGCTAAGACGATTGGGTTATACCCTGCGTTACGGTTATCCCTTGGAAGGTATCGCCGCTTGGGACCCGATCCCTGGACGAGGAAAATGGGACGAAGGCAACTAGCGAGAAATGATTTTGAATATCTCCTCGCCCATCAATTGATAGCCTGTGGTTGAGTAATGCGTATTGTTCGCTGGATATAGATCCACGGTTTTTGCGGTTAGAGCATCTTGATTCATCTGTAACAGGTTAGGCATAGGCCAACGTTTAGTCGCCTCGTTCCAAAATTGTTTGTTCGGGTGCAGATAGGTAGTTGTCTTATTCGGTACGACCACCCATATCGCTTTATAGTTTTGCAGGCGTGATTCATGTACCTCGATCAAGTCGAATGCTTTCGTGTTCACTTCATCAGCTTTGTCTTCGGCCAGGAACAATGAATCGTCACAGCGGACATGGCTGAAATAGTCACAACCATTCGCCACACGGGCGACCTTCACATTATTAGGTAATTCCCACAGTTTGAAATTGCTGGGCCGACTCAAGTTCTCGTACTTCATCTGATTCAATCGTGTCTTGATACCAGTAGAGAGCTTGCCTGAATAGTCCCCCTGCTTTGTGTCGAATGAAACGGCAGGTGGGAGGCGAGGGGCGTCGACACTTGCGTGAGGATGATATTGAGTCTGCTTGCAATCAGCGGAGCGGTGAAGCGTGTCGATCAAGTTGCGCTCGATGATCTCGGCAACCACATATTTACCTTTGAACCCCTGCGCTTTGGTCCAATCTGAAAAATCTTCGCAGATACCTTGCATGCTGTTCCAAGACAAGGTGCGCACTTTCATCTGACGTTGGGTCAATGCCGTTTGCCAGATACGCGGATCCGAGAAGCTGTCGCCGATCACTAGCACGTCCGCGTCTTGCATCGATGCCTGCTGCATCCATTGGATGTCGAGCCGGGGTTGGGATTTGGTCCATCCAAAGAGAGACTCAGGTAGCAGGCTCATGCGCGTCAGCTCACCTTGAAATGTCGCCAGCGGCAAGAAATAGAAGCCGATGGCTGCGTAGCTCAGCACTGCCGTAAAGATGGTGATGGAGAATGTCTTGGCGTGGCGCATGTCAGAACTGGAA
>JBAYTV010000198.1:0-4135 GCA_041675405.1 Sideroxydans sp.
CGTTTTTTCATTGGCAACTTTAGGTTGAAGATGGCGTGCATGGTGTAACCGACTATGAACCACTCTGTCACTAATGTCGCTACGCGTTGCGGTTGCTCCACCATGTCACATACCAGCCAATCGACCATTTTCTGCGGGCGGAACTTGAAGCCGTCTTGACGTAGATGTTTGATGTTCGGGTGTGCGGCAGCAGCGCCTTTGAGTGGGCCGTTGTCCACGGCAGTCACTTTGAGTCCGCGTTGTACCAGTTGCCATGTCCATCCACCCGGTGCAGCGCCCAAGTCAACCGCCGTCATATGCGGTTTCAACCAGAGCGACTGCTCTTTCTTATCAAGGAAAACCTCGAACGCTTCAGCGAGTTTCAAATAGGAGCGGCTGGGGGCATCGCTCACCATGCTCACGCGATGGATGCCGTTAAGTGCGCTATTGCTGTTGTCTGGGTAGCTGGTGGCGATAAGTGCGCGTTGTTCGTTGGGAAAGAAGATGTGCAAGCGCGGCAGATTTGGGTCATCCACCAAGCGTGAAGTTTCACGTAGTGCATCTTCGAGTAAAGGTTGAAAACGTTTGGTGAAACCCGATAGCGTCTTGCCGTCATTGGTGTCGGGCACTTCCAGATACAGCGCACCGAACTTCTCCGGCGCAGCGGGAATCGCGGACAGCAACGGTGTGAGTCGGTCGCGCTCGGGCAGGTCGTTCACTTCAGCGTGCAGCGTCAACAGTTGGCGCACGAAGGTGAGTTGTTTGTAAGCGAGCTTGGCTTTGCCTTGCAGTAAGAGGAAGCCGCTGTTCTCATCACCTTCGATGACTTTGGCTTGTGTCTCTTCGGCGCAATCGCGCTCGAAGCCGGGGCGGCAGTAGATGAGCCAAGAGGGGAGTGATTTATCGATCATGGGTAGGAGCGGAATCTCGGTAGGTGGATGTGCCAATGTATCGCCGCCAGACGGATGGTGACGATCACGACCATGGATGCGATGAGTGCGCTGTTGTGAGCCAGTCCCAAGCTATCCAATGCGAGCAAGAGTAGTGCACCAACCAACGCGGCAGTGGCATAGATGTCGGTGCGGAAGATGAGCGGGACTTCATTGCACAGGATGTCGCGGATGACCCCACCGAACACCCCCGTGATGACACCCATCAGCGCGGCGATGAGCCAATGCACCTGCAGGCTCATGGCGACACTGGTACCGATGACCGTGAATAGCGCCAGACCGATGGCGTCGGGTAGAAGGAAGAAGTTCTTGGGAATACTGATCTTCTTTTCCAGATAGAAAGTCAGCATGGCAGCGGTGATGCCCACCACGACATAGATAGGGTCGTGAATCCAATAAACGGGCAAGCGCCCGAGCAGGATGTCGCGCACCGTACCGCCGCCGATGCCAGCGATCACCGCGATGGTTGCCACGCCGAAGAGATCCAGCTCGCGGCGTTGTGCTTCCAGAGTGGCGGTGATGGCGCAAACGGCTACCGCACACAGGTCAAGGATATAGATCAGACTCATATCATTACTATCCTGAAGGGGCGCGCATTATACGGTGATGAGATGTGCCCAGTGGTAGAATCCGTGCCTTACTTTGTAGGTGGTACAGATGGCGAAAAGATATGACCTGATCGTGTTCGATTGGGATGGTACGGTGATGGACTCTACGGCAGTCATTGCGACTTCCATCCAATCAGCTTGTCGTGATCTCGGTTTACCGATCCCCAGTGATGAAGATGCACGGCATGTTATCGGTATGGGTTTGGCGCAAGCGTTGCAGCACGCTGTGCCGGAGGCACCACCCCACATGCACGAGCCGCTGGCGGATCGTTACCGCCACTATTTCCTGGCGCAAGACCAGTCCATCCCTTTGTTCGATGGGGCGGCTGAGACCATCGCCGAGTTGAAAGAGGCGGGGTATCTGTTGGCAGTAGCCACAGGCAAGAGCCGCAAGGGATTGGATCGTGTGATGGACAGTAGCGGACTGCGCGAGTTCTTCATCGCATCACGCACGGCGGATGAGACATTCTCCAAGCCGCATCCAGCGATGTTGCATGAACTGATGGAAGAATTGGCGGTCGATGCTGATCGAGTGCTGATGGTGGGTGACACCACGCATGATCTGCAGATGGCGATCAACGCGGGGGTTGATGTGGTGGGCGTGACGCATGGCGCACACCCCGAAGACCAGCTGCGTGCATTAGCCCCCTTGGCTTTGCTGGATGATTTTCACGGATTGCGCGCTTGGTTCAAAGCCAACGCTTAACGAAAGGGCGCTTCTATAAATTCAAAGTTCTAAGCAAGACAAGGCGCGAACGAAAAATTGCGACGCAGCATATATGAAATATGTAAGGAGCAATTTTTTGTGAGTAACGCAGTATTGCGACGAAATTTTGATTTTATAGAAGTGCCCGAAATAGGAGATGAATGATGTCAGAAGAGAACACCAACCCCAATTGGGAACGCAACGTGCTGGAGAAACTGGCGATGTCAGCCATTCAAGAACAGCGCCGTGCGCGGCACTGGAGCATCTTCTTCAAGGTACTTACATTTGGATATCTGCTCTTGTTGTTGTTCCTGTTCATGGGATGGGCGGGCAGCAATGGTGACGGCAGCATGTCCGGTAGCAAGCACACCGCGCTCGTCGATCTGCAAGGGGTCATCTCGGCCGACAGCAATGCCAATGCAGATAATCTGATGGCGAGTCTGCAGGATGCGTTCGAGGATAAAAATACGGCGGGCATCATCCTGCGCGTCAATAGCCCTGGCGGTAGCCCGGTGCAAGCAGGTTTGGTGAATGACGAGATACGTCGTCTGCGTGCCTTGCATCCC
Source organism: Sideroxydans sp. (assembly GCA_041675405.1). Taxonomy (GTDB): domain Bacteria; phylum Pseudomonadota; class Gammaproteobacteria; order Burkholderiales; family Gallionellaceae; genus Sideroxyarcus. Next base: position 2,810 of record JBAYTV010000198.1, read on the forward strand.
GCCATCCCGTTGTATGTGGTGGTGGAAGATATGTGCGCATCAGGTGGTTACTACATCGCGGCAGCGGCAGACAAGATCTATGTCAACAAGGCGAGCATCGTCGGTTCCATCGGCGTGTTGATGGATGGTTTCGGTTTCACCGGCACGATGGAAAAGTTGGGCGTGGAGCGTCGATTGATGACGGCGGGTGAGAACAAGGGTTTCATGGATCCATTCTCGGCGCGCAATCCAAAACATGAAGCGTTCACCAAAGGGCTGCTAGTCGGCATCCACCAACAGTTCATCGATGTGGTGAAGCAGGGACGTGGCAAACGATTGAAAGAAACACCAGAGATGTTCAGCGGCCTGTTCTGGAGCGGCGACAAGGCTATCGAGATGGGTTTGGCAGACGAGATCGGTAGCGTGGATTCCGTGGCGCGTGATGTCATCAAAGCTGAAGACATCGTCGATTTCACCGCACGCGAGAACATCGCTGATCGTTTGGCCAAGAAGCTGGGAGCGGGCGTGGCGAGCGCGTTTCCGGGATTCGGCGCACAAGTCGGTGGGGTCACTTTACGCTGAGTAGTGGCGTAAGGCTGGGTAGCACGTTTCTCAATATCTGCGCTTGTGCTAACGCGTTCGGATGCAGGTTGTCGGCTTGGAACTGTTCTGGTGGAATGTCTTTCAGCATGAAACCAACCAGACTCACTTTATGTTTGTTTGCCATCTTCGGGTATAGCGCGCTGAATCGTTTGGTGTAGTCCAGCCCATAGTTGGGCGGTATCTGTATCCCCAGCAACAAGACCTTGGCGTTCGCCTTCTTCGCTTGCTCGATGATGCGGTTAAGGTTCTTCTCTGTCTCACTCAGCGGTGTGCCGCGTAAAGCGTCATTTGCACCCAACTCTAAGATCACAAGCGCAGGGCGATGTTGGTTCATTGCTTTGACTATGCGTCTTACGCCGCCTGCAGTGGTCTCGCCACTGATGCTGGCATTCACCACTTCGTATTGCGGATGAGTCTTTTGCAATGAGGCTTGCAATAAGTTGCCCCATGAATCGTCGCGTGCGATCCCATAGCCGGCTGATAAACTGTCACCAAAGATCAGGATGGTCTTGGCGGCATGTGCGGGGTTTGATAGCGCGAGTGCGGCCATCAGTAGAACGATTCTCAGAAAGGTATCCATGTCATCGATTGTGCAAGCAGTAGGGCTCACCAAGCAAGTGCAAAGTGGCGACCAGCCCTTGGTCATCCTGAATGAAGTCAGCTTTCAGGTCGAGACGGGGGACAGTCTCGCCATCGTGGGGGCGTCGGGATCTGGCAAATCCACCCTGCTCGGGTTGTTGGCAG
>JBAYTV010000199.1:0-4130 GCA_041675405.1 Sideroxydans sp.
AAGGCGATGACGGCAGGGGCTGCCTTGCAGAATGTGAAGGTGGTTCTGCCCGACACCTTGGCGGATGCGCTAGTGATGGAGGTGGATGGCGAGGCGGCGGATACGACGCAACATTGCCTGGATTACATCCGCAAGAGTCCCGTTAGCGGCTATCTTGATGGATATACCGATGGGTTCCGCGCCGTGGGAGATGGTGTGCTCAAACTGCGCCTCGATATTCCGATGGATGGAGAGGCACCAGCCAAAGTCTTGGGCAGTTTCCGCTTCAGCAACAACGAAGTCGATCTGGGGGCGAGTGTTCCCCTGCTGAAAAACGCCTCGGGGGAACTCTCGTTCACGAATAACTCGCTGCAGGCAAATAACTTACAGGTACAGATACTGGGTGGGCCCGCACGTATCTCATTGAAGAGCGAAGGCGGTGTTCTGTTCACCCAAGCATCGGGCAAGCTCGATGCGGATAGCCTGGCGAAGACTTATCGCTATCCCTTGCTGCGACACTTGCATGGCGCAGCTGAATGGTCGACTGAAGTCAGGGTGAAGAACCGATTGGCGGATGTGGTCGTGACTTCCGACCTGCAGGGTTTGGCGTCCGACCTTCCGTTGCCATTCACCAAACAAGCACTTGAGAAAAAGCCATTTCGTTTTGAGCAGCGGGACATCAATGCTAAGAATGACGTCATCAGTCTGCACTATGGGGACGTCATCAGCGCAGACCTGATGCGCACCTCGGTGGTGGATGGAAGGTGGGACATCAAGCGCGGGGGGGTGATGCTGGGGGCGGTACGCAAGGCTTCACGCGCGGATGGAATCTTGATCGCAGGATATATTCCTGAGTTCGCGCTGGAAGGATGGAACGGGTGGTCCGATTTTCCCAACAGCGAAGGTGTGCAACCCAATATCGCCAACATCGATTTGACCTTGGGCAAGGTGTACGGTTTTGGTAACACCATCCATCAACTGTACATCCGAGGCAGTGGCCGTAACGGGCTGATCAGTACGCGCTTAGCCTCGAAAGAAATGATGGGCGACCTCATCTGGCAACCGCAAGACCAAGGGCGCTTGTTGGTGCGCCTGAAGAGCGCGCTGTTGGGTGGGGGCGGTGAAGGGAACGTCGCACCGGTAACCACTCAAGCCAAGATAGTGGAGAGCCAAGAATCGAGAAGCCTGCCCGAGATCGACGTGGCGATCGAAAGATTGACATGGAAAGGTCGCCAGCTAGGGCATCTGGAGATGTTGCTGAATGGCGATGGCAACGATGTGGTGATGCGGAACCTGCGGCTGACCAACCCAGACGGGGTGTTCAGTGCGACAGGGAAGTGGAATGCGGCGACCGATAAGACCCAGCTCAACGCCAAGTTGGAGATCACCAATGCAGGCAAGATCATGTCGCGCTATGGCTACTCGGAAGGATTCAAGGATGGCAGCGGCACCTTGGAATCTGAGCTGAGTTGGAATGGATCGCCCGCTGATTTCAACTATGGCAGCTTGGATGGCAAGCTCAAATTGAAGACGGGCAAGGGACGGTTCTTGCAAGTCAATCCGGGGGCAGCCAAATTGCTGGGTGTATTGAGCCTGCAATCCTTGCCCAAGCGCATCGGACTTGATTTCACCGACGTTATCAGCCCTGGTTTCGAGTTCGACAGCATCGTGGGCGAAGCCTCCATTGAACACGGTCTGCTCAAGGCCAACGATTTCAAGATGACAGGGGCGGCGGCGCGCATCACCCTCAATGGGCAGGTCGACCTGGAACGCGAGACGCAAAACCTCAAAGTACGTGTGTTGCCGACCATCGGTGATAACGTCTCCCTGCTTTCATTCGCGGCGGGCCCTGCAGTCGGCGTCAGCGTGTTGCTGGCCAACAAAATATTGCGTGATCCTCTCGATAAGCTGGTGGCGTTTGACTACAATGTGAGCGGTAGTTGGGCAGACCCCAAGGTAGAGAGATTGGGGCAATTCAAACCGCAGTAATTATTTAACACCCCGAGCCAGCCCTGATCGGAACGTTAGATCCTTAATTTTGAAAATTCTAGAAAGCCGTTGACCATGTCCTCGCTCGATAACACCCAAACCCGCATCGCCGCGCAACAGAACGCATTCAAGGTCGCCGCTATCCAGATGGCATCTGGGCCGAATGTCGAAGGCAATCTGAACGAAGCGCGACGACACATCGCCAAGGCGGTGGAGCAGGGCGCGAAGCTGGTGGTGTTGCCAGAGTTCTTCGCCATCATGGGTATGGAAGCGCAAGATACCGTCAAGGCGCGCGAGCAGGCAGGTCAAGGCAATATCCAGCAGTTCCTCAGCGAGACCGCGCGTAAGCACAAGATTTGGCTGGTCGGTGGTTCCATCCCGTTAGCAGGTAACTCACCGGACAAAGTGCGCAACAGCTGCTTGGTGTTCGACGAGACGGGCGCTCAAGTGGCGCGTTACGACAAGATCCATCTGTTCAATCTGACCCTGGGTAACGAAGCCTACAACGAAGCGCAGACCATCGAAGCGGGTAATCAGGTCGTAGTGATCGATAGTCCATTTGGTCGCATCGGATTGGCCGTGTGTTACGACTTGCGCTTCCCCGAGCTGTTCCGCGCCATGAAGAATGTGGACATCATCGTGTTGCCCGCCGCCTTCACGGCGACCACGGGCAAGATGCATTGGGAACCTTTGGTGCGCGCACGCGCCATCGAGAATCTTTCCTACGTCATCGCCGCTGCGCAGGGTGGCTACCACGTCAACGGACGCGAGACACACGGCCACAGCATGATCGTCGACCCGTGGGGACGCATCATGGACGAGTTGCAACGCGGTTCAGGCGTGGTTGTCGCTGACGTCAATCCGGGTTATCAAGCCAGTCTGCGCAAGAGCCTACCTGCGCTGACACACCGCACCCTGTCCTGCGCTCCATGAGTAGCGTGATGCAGCTGGCGCAGCGTGCGCTCCTCACCGCGCACGGCCTTGAGCCGCATCATCTGGAAGGTATCTTCGGCAAGATGTCGGCACATCGTGTCGATTACGCCGACCTCTATTTCCAATACAGCCGCGCCGAGAACTGGTCGCTGGAAGAAGGCATCGTCAAGTCGGGCAGCTTCCATATCGACCAAGGTGTCGGTGTGCGCGCAGTGAGCGGCGAGAAGACCGCGTTCGCCTATTCCGACGACATCACCCTCAATGCCCTGGAAGATGCGGCCTTGGCAACACGCGCTATCGCGCGTCAAGGCGGCACGCAGACAGCGGCGCATTTGAAAGGCGGCAAAGCGCATTCACTTTATTTGCCCCACGATCCTATCGCCACCTTGAAGGCGGACCAAAAAGTCGCCCTGCTGGAAAAGTTAGAACGCATCGCGCGCTCGCTCGATCCCCGTGTCACGCAAGTGATGGCGAATCTATCGGGTGAATATGATGTGGTATTGGTGGCGCGCAATGATGGATTGATGAGCGCCGACATCCGGCCTTTGGTGCGACTCTCCTTGCAGGTTATCGTCGAAGGTGATGGGCATCGTGAGCAAGGTTCATCCGGTGGCGGCGGCCGTTTCGGCTACGACTATTTCACCGAAGAAAAGCTACCAAAATATGCGCAGGAAGCGGTGCATCAGGCAGTCATCAATCTTGATGCGCGTCCCGCCCCGGCAGGCAATATGACTGTCGTGTTGGGCAGTGGATGGCCCGGTATCTTGTTGCATGAGGCGGTAGGTCACGGCTTGGAAGGCGACTTCAATCGCAAGGGAAGCTCCAGCTTCTCTGGACGCATCGGTGAGCGCGTCGCAGCCAAAGGAGTCTCTGTCGTAGACGATGGCACTATCAAGGACCGGCGCGGTTCGCTCAATATCGACGACGAAGGCAATCCCACGCAGCGTACTGTTCTCATCGAAGACGGGATCTTGCGCGGTTACCTGCAGGACAGCATGAATGCGCGCTTGATGAAGACGAAAGTGACGGGTAATGCACGCCGCGAATCGTTCGCGCACCTTCCCATCCCGCGCATGACCAACACCATGATGCTCAATGGCGACAAGACACACGAGGAGATCATCGCTTCGGTGAAGCACGGTCTGTATGCAGCCAATTTCGGCGGTGGCCAGGTGGATATCACCAGCGGCAAGTTCGTGTTCTCTACCAGCGAAGCCTATCTGATCGAA
>JBAYTV010000200.1:0-4120 GCA_041675405.1 Sideroxydans sp.
ACTTCGACATTGCGCTTCTTGAATTCTTCCAAACGGTGATCAAAAGCGATCAATTCAGAAGGACACACGAAGGTGAAGTCCAGCGGGTAGAAGAACACCACGGCGTATTTTCCGTTGATGTGTTTTTTCAGGTTAAAGGTTTCGTTGATCTCGTTATTGCCCATGACGGCAACAGCATTGAAATCGGGAGCTTGCTTACCTACAAGTACGGCCATGATGTTCTCCTAAAATTGATGAGGTTTTTAAACTTGACTAAAATGCTAGGGTTTAGATTTTGCCAGATGCGGTGCGAGTGTCAACCTATTGATGAAAATTTTTCTCAATTACTCGTTCGCACTCATCTGTGTACGGTTCAATCGCGACAACATCTGCACACCAACGGCAAAACTGACGTACGTCAACATGACGACCACATACGAACCATAGTACTCACTGACTTGAGAAACATAGTCAACGATGCTCATGCTGTCGAAGTAACCCGCCAACAGATAGAAGCTGACGTTAGCGATGATGAAGGCAGCGCTTCCAGCGAACGCCGCTGCCACTGCCAAGCTTGCCAGACCTTTTGCAGACAACTCAAAACGTGGCGCGAACCAGCGGCCAACGAACCACAGCGCCGCATAGGCAAACACCATGAAACCGTAAGCCGAAGTCACACAATAGGCGCTGATGCCCTGAAAATTGATCGCGTAAAAATCCACCAATGCCGCTTCGAGGATCAGCACCGCTAGGATCGCCAATGCACCGCTCACACGACCGAGGAATAATCCACCCAAAAAGAACACGGCGTAAGATGCGTCGGGCAATGTCAGTGCCGAGCCGAAATGGTGGTAACGCGTCGTAGCCATGAGCGATACCAGCGCAGTGCAGATCCAAAATGTCTTGTTTTGAAAAATGTTCATGTCGTTCTCCAGTGGTTCCTGCCGATTTACATTGGCAGGAACTTTAACAGAAACGGCGTGGTTACGCCGTGGTGCATAGTTACTAATGGTAGCTCAGCCCTACAAACACGGTGCGGCCCAATGTATTGTATCCATGCGCCAGCATGTAATCACGGTCGAAAAGGTTTTCCACGCGCGCCGACAGTTCAAAGTGCTTGTCCAGCGCATAGTTGGCTGTGAGATTCACGACATCGTATGCCGCGAGCGTCGTCCGTCCGAAGGTATTGATGTCGATGTCAGCACGCACTCCGCTGTGTTGCCATTCGCCGCCTACTTTCAATTCCCCGAGATGTTGGGTGACACCGGCACTGGAGAAGTTCTTGGCACGGCGCAGCAAGGGCTGCCCAGTCTGGGCATCGCGCGGGTTCTGCTGGATAGCCGCAAAGCGCACACCGGTATCGCCGAACTGTCCGTTGTATGCCACCTCTACGCCATCGTTGCGCGCCTCGTTGAGGTTGATCATCGATCCGGCAGGCAAGTTATCGCCAACGATAAGGTCACGGATGCGATTGTCGAAATACACCACATCCAGCCCCTGACCTTTGTCTGCGTAATGCACGCCCAACTCGCTGTCGCGCGAATGCTCCGGTTTCAAGTTCGGATTGCCCACATAGGAATATCCGAAGCCGTAATCGGTGAAGGGATAGAACAGGTCATTCAGCGTCGGCGCCTTGAATGCGGTCGAGGTACTTGCCGTGATGCGCCAAACCTGCGTCACATCAAAGCCATAACCGAGCAACCAGGTGTTCACCGCACCGAAATCCGAATATCTGTCCGTACGCACATTCAACTGCACCTGCTGCGTGCCGTAGTTACCTGTGTATCCAGCATACATACTGTCATCTGTACGTTTTGTGCGCGTGTAGAGCGTACTACTGGCAACTACCTGCTGTAATTTTTCTACCCCAACGATCAGCTTATTGTCCTCACCAATAAGCAAGGTGTTCTGCCATGACATCTGGTCGCTGACTGTCTTGAACTGCGCACCCAAACCCAGATCGGGTGCGCCATTCAGCAGATTCTGGATATCATCCACACCTTGCGACAACTGCAACTTGCTCTGCCAGTAATCACTGAAACGATTCTCTAATGCCAAAGAAACTTTCGTAAGGCGCGATCTACTGCTGTTCACATCCGCCGTAGCACCGGATGAGTTATCGGAGTGATTGGTCGCATCACTATCGAATAGCGAAGCAGACAGACTATTAGCCCCGCTAACGATATGTCGTACGTTCGCAGAGACGCTAGTATTGTCATACCCGTCCTTGTCCGGATTCACCGTAGGAATGATGCTCATTCTGACTGCTGATACGCCATCCGTCTTATATTTCGAGACATGCACATTGAAGGATGTACTCTCCACTTCGCCACCAAAACCAGCCGAGGTACGCTGCGAGTTATGTGAACCGACACCGATACTTCCATTGAAAGATGGCGCACCTTTGCCTTGTTTGGTGAGTATCTGAATCACGCCTCCGATCGCTTCTGAGCCATATAAACTACTGACGTTGCCGCGCACGACCTCAATGCGCTCGATCTGGTCTAGCATAAGCTGATCGATCTGCGTCGTGCCTGCCGTCGCGGAATTGATACGCACGCCATCTAGCAACACCAAGGTATGGCTAGAATTGCTACCGCGCAGGAACAGACTGCTCTGTTTGCCAACGCCGCCACTCTGGTATATCTCGATTCCGGCGAGGCTCTTCAGCAACGTCGGCACATCGACTGCTTGCGAAGCTTGAATTTCTTTCTGGGTAATAACAGTTGCATGCGACAACGTTTGTGTCAGTGCTTGCGCTGTGCGCGTGGCGGTGACCACCACTTCGTCCAGCGTTTCGTTTGCGGCTTGCACCAAAGGAGTTGCTGTAATCAAAAGAACGGCGAGTAAGTGTCTTTGTTTCATGATGCTTCCTAATTTAAGCTCCAAGCGACCCCGTTGGAACGTTGAACAAAATCAGGAATGCGGCGGGAAGGAAGAATGAACCTTGAAATATGGGCATCCATGCGCCCCACGCGCATATCCTGAACCTAGTCCAAGGCCGGTATCCGGGCTCACAAGTCTTGGTGCGTCACCTTCCCATGCTTACGCACAGTGGCATTTCAACGCACCCTCACTTGCTTACCGTTGCGGGGGCAGCACAGGCATCGGAGTCGTCCTCCTCACCTATTTCCCGTTTAACTATGAGGCTCTCGCCTGACAGCACCTTGAAGCGAGGCGAATTGTAGCAGAACCGAGCATTACGCCACCTCTTCCAAAGCACTTGCAAAACATATCGTTACCAATTGACTTAACAGGGTTTTCAAAACTATAGTGCGCCCCTATGCAAAGCGAACTCGATGCTCTCGACAACAAATTGGCACAACTTGTGCGACTTACTCAGCGCCTGCGCGCGGAGAATCTACAGCTACGCCAAGACGTGGCCACCGCATTAAGCGGGCAACGCAAGAGCCAAGACAAGATCGAGCAAGCCTCACAACGCTTGGAAAAACTCCTCACTCAACTTCCTGGCGATGCCCAATGAGCAAACCAAAGACCAGTTCGCTCGATGTGAATATCCTTGACCGCGAATTCCGCGTCGCTTGCCCAGAAGATGAGCGCGCAGAATTGCAGGATGCCGTTACCTACCTAGACAAGAAGATGCGCGAGATACGCGATGCTGGCAAGATCGCTTCGGTTGAACGCATCGCCATCATGGCCGCCCTCAATATCGCACATGAGCTTCTCACCACTCGCGTTGGCGGCGGCTTTGACCTCGCCGATTTGAAGCGTAGAATACAAGGCATGCAGGCGACCATTGATGCATCACTGGTTGACCAAGACGAGTTGTTCTAGTCGTCACAAGTTTGTTCCCTGCGGTGTTCGTGAGATTCATAATTCTTTGAACCAATGAGCTATTGCTTAGGTTGCGCCCCATTCAAGTCACTGTTGTGAGCATCTCTTGCAGATGCACCTGATGTGACCGGGAACCGACCCTCTTGAACCCAGGTTCAGGATATTGAGTCAACGGCACAGGCGGGGAACTTTATTCCAGTGCGATCTTTCGAGGTCGCACTTTTTATTTGCACGATGGTCATTCCCGCTTTCGCGGGAATGACGAAAGGGAATTTACATGCGTTATTGGCTGATGAAATCTGAACCTTCCGATGTCAGTATCGACGACCTAGCTGGATTCAAAGAG
>JBAYTV010000201.1:0-4095 GCA_041675405.1 Sideroxydans sp.
CCTTGCCACTCGGCACCATGTAGGGTACGCAACTCATGTTTGCCGAACCAACTCAAAGGCAATGGCTGGAAACTCATCAGCAACCCGCGCAAGGCAGAGCGTGGCCGTCGTGCTCCCCGTGCCACCAAAGGTACACGCCCATGTTGGCGGCTGAACACTTCCAATACCAGGCTAGTCTCGCGGAAGGGGTAGTTATGCAGAACGAAAGCAAGTTCGTCCTGCATACGTTGTTTAGAAGCAGCGTTACTCATACCCCAAAGACTTCAACATCTGCGCACTATCTGCCCATCCGCTGCGCACCTTGACGAACACTTCGAGGAACACCTTGCCATCGAACAGCTTTTCCATATCCAAGCGAGCTTGGGTGGCGATCTCTTTCAGCTTCTCGCCTTTGCTGCCAATGAGCATGGCCTTATGTGCATCCTTGTCCACGAGGATGGCGGCATGGATGCGACGTAATTTACCTTCGATCTTGAACTGTTCGATGATGACGCTGACCGAGTATGGAAGCTCATCACCCGTGAAACGGAACACCTTCTCACGCAGCAGCTCCGCAGCCAAGAAACGTTCGTTACGATCGGTTATGTCATCTTCGGCGTACAGATGCTCGCCTTCCGGCAAGAACGGGCGGATGGCCTCCAGCAAGGTATCCAGATGTTTATCCTGGCGCGCGCTGACCGGCACGATGGCAGCGAAATGGCGCAAGGCTGATATCTCCTGGATGAACGGTAAGAGCTCGTTCTTGTCCTGCATCAGGTCCGCTTTGTTGATGACTAGGATCACTGGACGATCTTGCGGTAACAGTTCCAAAACTTGCTTGTCGCGCTCATCGAAGTGGCGCGCCTCCAGCACGAACAAGACGACGTCCACCTCACGCAGGCTGTTGGTGACGACACGGTTCATACTGCGGTTCAGCGCATTGGTATGTTGCGTCTGAAATCCTGGCGTATCGACGAAGACGAACTGCGTCTTGTCTTGGGTGAGGATGCCCGTGATGCGATGACGCGTGGTCTGCGCCTTGCGCGAAGTGATGCTGATCTTTTGCCCGATGAGGTGGTTGAGCAAGGTCGACTTGCCCACGTTAGGGCGGCCAACGATGGCGATGAAACCGCTGTGGAGGCTCTCTGTTTCAGTCATTTTGGGATTCTCTTATAAGCCGCTTCTGCGGCAACTTGTTCTGCGACACGGCGGCTGTGGCCTTCACCGCGCGTCTTGATCTTCAACTTCTCTATCTCGCACTCGACCACGAAGGTCTGCGCATGCGCTTCGCCTTTGATCTCGATGACAGAATACTTAGGCAAGGGCAATTTCCGGCCTTGCAGATACTCCTGTAATTGCGTCTTAGCATCCTTACCCAAGCTCTGCAGATCCATATTGGCGATAAAGGGGACATACAACCCCAGCACCACTTTTTCTGCCGTCGCGAAATCTGCATCCAGCAGCACTGCGCCAAACACCGCCTCTAAAGCATCTGCAAGAATAGAAGGGCGACGCGCGCCAGCGCTCTTGAGTTCACCTTCGCCCAAGGCCAACAACTCGCCGATGTTCAACTGCTGTGCAAGCACAGCCAGTGTTTGTTGGTTGACCAGATTTGAGCGCAGACGAGAAAGATCACCTTCAGGCACATCCGGAAAGGTTTGGTAAAGATATTTTGCAATAGTGCAGTTGAGGACACTATCGCCAAGAAACTCTAAACGCTCGTTGTGTGCCGAACTGTAGCTACGGTGCGTCAAAGCACGCTGCAACAAGGCAGACTGGCCGAACTGATATCCAAGCTGACTACACAGCGCCGCGTGCTTCATTAGATACGTTATTTGTCGCTACTAGGACTGAATTCCAGAAGCAATGTGATGTTTGCAACCAGCGGGATCTTGACTGCGTAGTTGGCGCTCAGACTGAGCGTCGCGCCATCCTTCACGATGTCGATATCCTCTGCGGATAAATCAGAAATGGCGTTGATATAAGCGCGCCTGCTATAGGAATCTTTGATTTCCTTGATGGATGCACCCTGCATGGCAGGGTCTGATGCGACTGCCTGGAAGATAGACGATATTTGCGTACTGTGGACATATGCCGGCACCAACTTCATCCCCAATATCGCTGCGAAGATCAGCAGGAACGCGACCATGATGAATCCGGAGAAACTAATTCCGAGCTGCTTATTTTTAAATGATCCCACTTCGTTTTCCTTTCTCAATACTCACTAGTCTATCGACAAACCGATTCGGTCCAATTCACCAAAATTCATCCAGATGAAGAAGGCCTTACCCACAATCATCTCATCCGGTACGAATCCCCAATAGCGACTGTCACGGCTGTTATCCCGATTATCGCCCATCATGAAATAGTGCCCTGCAGGGACGGTACAGCGCATCTCCTCGGCACTATAACTGCACTGCTCATGCATTGGAAACTCATCCACACTGGCAAGATGTATGGAAGGCATCTCTGGATTGACCAGGATAGGATGCTTCTTACCCGTCAAGTCCTCGGAGTAACTTTCCGTATGCACGAAATTCAAGCCGCTCTCCAAAAAATTATAGTCGTCACCACGCACCCTAGATTGTTCTAACCCGTTCACCCAAAGCCGCTTTTCACGATAGACCAGAACATCACCAGGCAGACCGATGGTGCGCTTGATGTAATCTATGGAAGGATCATTGGGGAAATGGAAGACCATCACATCGCCACGTTGCGGCTGATTCACTTCGACGATCTTTTTGTTAACGATGGGCAGGCGTAAACCGTAGGTGTAACGATTCACCAAGATGAAGTCACCCACATGCAGGGTCGGCACCATCGAGCTGGACGGAATCTTGAACGGCTCGACCACGAATGAACGCAGCACGAAGACGGCAAGAATGACGGGAAAGAAACTCTTGGAGTATTCCACCCACCAAGGCTCTTTAGCCTCAGTGGCGCGCTTTGCACGCAGGACGTATTTATCGAGCAACCAGACCGCCCCCGTCACCACCAACAACACGAACATGATCAATGCAAACGTCATCCCACTTGGCTCCGCTTATTTATCATCCACACGCAGGATCGCCAAGAAGGCTTCTTGCGGGATCTCGACACTGCCCACTTGCTTCATGCGCTTCTTACCCGCCTTCTGCTTCTCCAGCAGCTTGCGTTTGCGCGAGATATCACCGCCGTAACATTTAGCCAGCACGTTCTTGCGTAGCGCTTTGACGTTCTCGCGCGAGATGATGTTGGCGCCAATGGCTGCCTGGATCGCCACATCAAACATCTGACGCGGGATCAGTTCGCGCATCTTGGCCGCCACCTCGCGGCCGCGATGCTGGCTGTTGGCACGATGCACGATGATGGACAGCGCATCCACTTTTTCGCTGTTGATGAGTATGTCCACTTTAACCACGTCTGCAGAGCGATATTCCTTGAACTCGTAGTCCATGGAGGCATAACCGCGCGACACTGATTTAAGTTTGTCGAAGAAATCCATCACGATCTCGCCCATGGGCATCTCATATTTCAGCAACACCTGCTTGCCGTGATAGCTGATATCTTTTTGCACACCGCGTTTTTGCGTGCACAAAGTGATCACCGCCCCCACATATTCCTGCGGCATATATAGATTCACATCAACGATGGGCTCGCGTATCTCTTCGATCTTGGATACATCGGGCATCTTCGCCGGGTTATCCACCATCAACATAGCGCCGTCGCGCATCACGACTTCGTAGATCACCGTCGGCGCAGTCGTGATCAAGTCCATATCGAACTCGCGCTCAAGACGTTCCTGCACGATCTCCATATGCAACAGGCCCAGGAAGCCGCATCGAAAGCCGAACCCCAATGCTTGCGAAACTTCGGGCTCGTACAGCAACGATGCATCGTTCAGCTTGAGCTTTTCTAACGAATCACGTAGCGCTTCATATTGGTTGGATTCCACTGGGAACAATCCAGCGAACACTTGTGGCTGAACTTCCTTGAAACCGGGCAAAGCGCTACTGGCGGGACGTGCCAGCGAGGTGATGGTGTCGCCGACTTTGGCGTCTTTTAATTCTTTGATACCCGCGATAACAAAGCCCACTTGTCCCGCAGACAACTCCTCGCGCGGCTGCGATTTCGGCG
>JBAYTV010000202.1:0-4091 GCA_041675405.1 Sideroxydans sp.
CGGCCGAGGAGTTGCGGCGACGCAATGATTGCATCGTCAATATCGCGGATATCCACGCTGAGCGCCCCATGCAGGGACATCTGTTGTACAACGTGGCGAAATCGGGATTGGTGGCCCTGACCAAATCGTTGGCGCAAGAGCTGGCGCCACAAATACGCGTCAATGCAGTCGCACCGGGTGTCATCGTGTGGCCAGAAGGAGATGCGTGGCAGGATGCAGAGCAACGCAAACGCATCGTCGCGCACACATTGCTGAAACGCGAAGGCGAACCGGATGACATCGCCAAGACGGTGCAATTCCTCATCGCCGATGCCCCTTACATCACAGGCCAAGTCATCGCAGTCGATGGCGGGCGCAGTATCAATATTTAGTTTAGTCATTCCCGCGAAAGCGGGAATCCAGTGGTGTTATTCAATAAGCCTTGGGTGTTGCCTTTGCTGCGCAAAGAAATCCCGATTGACTGGATTCCCGCTTTCGCGGGAATGACGATGAGACAGGGGCATCTTTGGCCTTCAAGCAAGAATGAAAATTAGGAATGAACTTATGAACGACATCGTCCAGCCCATCCATTTTGAATCACGCTCCACCAACTTCAATCGCCTCAAAGGCCGGCTGGAAAGCCAAGTCGGCAAAGCCATTGGCGATTTCAATATGATCGAAGAGGGCGACACTGTGATGGTGTGCCTGAGTGGAGGCAAAGACTCCTACACGCTACTCGACATCCTTCTCACACTGCGCAAACGCGCGCCTATCGACTTCAAGATCGTAGCGATGAACCTCGACCAGAAGCAGCCGGGTTTCCCCGAGGAGGTGCTGCCGACTTATTTGAAGAGCATCGGTGTCGATTTTCACATCGAGGCGCAAGACACCTATTCCATCGTGAAAGAGAAGATCCCCGAAGGAAAAACCACCTGCTCGCTTTGCTCGCGCCTGCGGCGCGGCATCATCTACAAGGTGGCGGGCGAGCTGGGAGCGAACAAGATCGCACTTGGGCATCACCGCGACGATATGGTGGAGACGCTGTTCTTGAATATGTTCTTCGCCGGCAAGTTGAAGGCGATGCCGCCCAAGCTGGTGACCGACAAAGGCGACCACATCGTCATCCGTCCGTTGGCATACTGTGCCGAAAATGACATCGCCAAATACGCACGTACCATGGAATTCCCCATCATCCCGTGCAATCTGTGTGGCTCACAACCGAACCTGCAACGTCAGAACATCAAAGATATGCTGACGCAGTGGGAAAAAGAATATCCGGGACGCCGCCAGACCATCTTCTCTGCGATGCAGAACGTCAAACCTTCGCACCTGCTCGATAGTGGCTTGTTTGACTTCAGGAACATGCAGCTGGGAGCGAAGGTGGAGGAGGGGGATGTGGCGTTCGATTGAGGCATCATAGATGAGTTTGTCACGGGAGCTCGCTCAGCGTTAGTATCACCGATAGGTAGCACTTAAAGGAGTGTCGAGATGAACCAAAAACAAAAGATCACCTTATGGGTCGGCTTTTTCAATCTGGTTTTTCTGATGCTATTCCCTCCCTTTGATTCCTTGTCGATCGCTGGAGCCAATACGCTGGTCTTCGCTGGCTTCAGTTTCGTGTTCTCGCACAGTGCAAGCGAAGCCGTCAATACCGATGTCCTGTTTCTGGAGATAGTGGTGTTGTTGGTGAATATCGGCGTCGCTTGGTTGCTGTTTCGCGATACGAAGCAAGTAACCGGGTCGCAACGCAGATTCAATGTGCAGAATGCAGTATTGATCGTGGTGGCGATCAACTTGACCGTTATCCTGCTATTCCCACCTTTTGAAAATGTGGTCGATCTCAGAAGTCTGGACACATCCGATTTTCAGGGTTTCTACTTCATTTTCGCGGCGGATCCGATGCATGCCATCATCACCTCGGTGCTGTATGAAGAGGTGGTCTTTGTGCTATTCAACGGGGCGTTGGCATGGCTGTTCTTCCGCGAAGAAAGCTCGAAAGAGTTGACGCCTCAAGAGACGAGGGACCTGATCCGCAAGCTCAGCGCAAAGAAATAGCGTTAGCTCAGCAGAGCGATCAAGTGGTCGGGTTCAGCGCCACCTTGAAGATCACCTTGCGCACCTGCCCATTGGCAACCAATGGTGCGTGCGCATCCTCCGGGAAGAAGATGCAGAAGTGATCGGGTGGCACCGCCACCCATGATGCAGGCGCATCATGGAAGAAGCGGATGTCTCGTTCTTCGCTGTGCTCACTCACTGGGTTGTGGCAATCCGCCAATGGCTTCCACCCCATCTGTTCATCACCTTCCAACACCAACTGGATGTCGATATAACGGCGATGCGCTTCCAGCCGTGCCATCTCTTTCGTCTTGCCCGGCACCTGCTCCACGATGGCGATCAAGTCTTCACCGATGATGTGGTAGCGCCCAGGGGCGAGTGTGAAGAAATCCGTTGTGCGGATATGGTCGAACGCGCGTTGGAACAGAGGGTGTAGCGCGACATAGCGTTCGGATTGCGACAGGGCAGAAAGGATCATGAGCGTTACTTTCGGAGGGGCAGTATTCGAGTCAGCGTGTCATCGCGCTTGATGTAGTGATGATACAGCGCGGCGATCACATGCAGGCCAATCAGGTAATAGCCCATGGTGCCGACGAACTCGTGCAGCTCTTTGATCTGCTTGGAGAGGTCTTTGTCTTCACCGATCAATGCGGGAAGTTCGAAGCCAAAGAATGGGATGGGTTTGCCCGCTGCGCTGAGGAGCAACCAGCCGGTGAGCGGCATGCCGATCATCAATGCGTAAAGCGCGAGATGTAACAGTTTTGCAGAGAGCATCTGTATCTTCGCGGGTTCGGGGGTGATGACGGGAGTAGGGCCGGAGAAGCGCGCTGCGATACGTAACCAGACCAGCGCGAAGGCCAGCAGGCCGAGCATGAAGTGCCAAGCTTTCAATGCCTCGCGCGGATCGCTGCCTTTCTCGTAGATCTCGCGCAGGTTGATGGTGGCGTAGATGGCGATGAATAGGAGCAACATCAGCCAATGGATGCCAATGGTTAAAGTGCCGTAGCGGGAATTGCTGTTTTTCAAGTTCATCGTGCTTCTCCTGACCATTAAAGGGGCGACGGTACAGACAAACGTCGGATTGCAAAGTTCGGTAGGCCACCTATAGAAAAAACGCTCACTTTTGCTTCTTACTGCTTGTGGTACCGACAAAGATGTCGAACTGCGGCTTATATATCTCGCTACGCATATCGAACGCACCCATCACACTGTGGAATATCGTTTCGTGCGCATGTTGAGCGTGGCTGAGTGCGGCATCCGCCGTCAGCGTCTTATCCTGTTTGAAGGCGGGTGACATCCATACGATGTAGGGGATGTCTTTTTGCACATCGGGTGCGAGTGAATACGGCGTGCCGTGCAGATACAAGCCATGCTCGCCGAGCGACTCGCCGTGGTCGGATGCGTACATCATGAGTGTCGAGGTGTTCGGGAGCGAACGCAGCAGCGCGATAGTCTTGGATAAGAAACGGTCGGTGAACAAGATGGTGTTGTCGTAGGCGTTGTTCAGCTCATCAGCGCTGCAATCTTGTACCTGCACGGAACGGCAGGCGGGGGAGAACTTTTCCGCGTCCTGCGGATAGTGGTTGAAATAGTCTGGTCCGTGGCTGCCTGATTGGTGCAGCACGACGAACACCTTGTCGTTGGGTGTCTTGGCGATGCGTTCTGCCAGCCCGGTCAGCATGCCCTCATCCAATTGGCATCCCAAGCCCTTGCAATCGCCGCGCACTTCCGAAGCCTTCAGATAGGTGCCCACTTTGAGCGGCGGCTCACCCCAGTTGTTGCTGATCCAGATCACATCGACGCCGTTGCTTTGCAGATAACTCGGCAAAGCTTCGTAGTTGTGGATCAGCGTGGAACTCGAATCGACATGTGCCAGCATGCACTGTATCGAAGCGGTGGTGTAGGTGGAGCAGGAATGCGAATTGGGAATAGCGATAGCGCCCGCTTCGCTGAGCAATGGGTTGGTGTTGCGTGCGTAACCGTAGAGCGAGAAGTTCGCGGCGCGTGCCGACTCGCCGATCACCAGCACGACGACGGTCTTGCCTTGCGCCACGAAA
>JBAYTV010000203.1:0-4077 GCA_041675405.1 Sideroxydans sp.
CACGTCCAGCACGTTGCGGTATGCCGTCTCGAAAGTGCGGATGCCGCGCTCACAGAAGATGATGTTGTGGTTGCCACCCGCCGCGATGTATTCCGCCGACATCAGCCATTCGCTGATGGTGGCGGACATGCCGCGCTTGAGGATCACCGGCTTGTTGGTACGTCCGATCTCTTTGAGCAGATCGAAGTTCTGCATGTTGCGCGTACCGATCTGGATCACGTCCACGTCATATTCCATGAACGCATCGATCTGACGCGCATCCATCAATTCAGTGACGATAGGCAGTTTGTATTTGTCTGCGGCCTTGCGGAACATGTCCAGACCTTCCACACCGTGACCTTGGAAAGCGTATGGGCTGGTGCGCGGCTTGAACGCGCCACCGCGCATCAAACGGCATCCCGCTTCTTTCACGTACTTTGCCGACAGGTCCATCTGTTCTTGCGTTTCCACCGAGCAAGGACCGCCGATGATCTGGATCTGGTTGCCGCCGATAGGCACACCTGCCACATCGATGACGGTGTTCTGCTTGTGCGCTTCACGCGACACGATCTTGTATTGCTTGGCGATGTGCATCGCCGATTCCACGCCAGGTAGCGAGGTGAACATATCTGCAGCCAGCTTGCGTTCATCGCCGATGGCACCGATGACGGTGCGCTCGACACCGCGCGAGATGTTGGCTTTAAGACCTGCCGCTTCCAGCTTTCTTACAACTGTTCCGACTTGTTCGTCGGTGACTTCCGGGCCCATTACGATGATCATTTTTTCTCTCCTAAACGGGCATTGGACACATTCGCCAACCCCTTGTTAATTTACGCCCGTTCCCTCACCTGAGCGTGTGTTGTCGGGGCGTTAACCCCTTACAACCACGGCCTGCCCCTTGCGGGTGCAATCCTCTGATGAAACTACTAGCCAATCGACTAAGCACGATAAAGCTGTGCAAGTCGCTGGTTACCCCGCAAGCGGTAGAGGAGGCAAACGAACGTTACGCGACTTTTTCATTCATGGCCTGCGTCAACGCAGTTAAAAATTTCGCATTCTCACTTTCCAGACCGATGCTCACGCGCAACCAATCCGGCATATCGTAGTTCGCAATCGGGCGCACGATCACGCCCAACTCAAGTAGGCGTTGGTACATGGCCGTCGCCCCACCGATGCGGAACGCCACGAAGTTGCCGTAGGAAGGGATGTATTCCAAACCCAACTTGGTCAAGCCATCGGTGATCTGCGTCATGCCGCGACGGTTCAACTCGAAGGTCTTCTTCACGAACGACACATCGCGCAAGGCTGCCACAGCCGCCGCTTGCGCCACGCTATTCACGTTGAACGGCTGGCGTACGCGATTGATCATATCCGTCACCTGCTCGTGCGCCATCGCATAACCGACACGCAATCCTGCCAAACCATAAGCCTTGGAAAAGGTGCGTGAGATGATGAGATTCGGGAACTCCTTCAACCAGCTCACGCTGTCGTAGCGTTTGTCTTCCGGCAAATATTCGTTGTAGGCCTCATCCAGCACCACCAGGATATCGGCGGGCAATGCACGCATGAAGTTCAGCAAACTGTCCGCGCTCAAGAACGTACCCGTCGGATTGTTCGGATTGGCGATGAACACCATCTTCACTTTGTTCTCTACGGCTGCCTTCAGCATCGCTGTGAGGTCATGCCCAAAATCCTTGGCTGCAGGCACGGTGATGCCCGTTGCCCCGACCGCTTGCGTCGCCAACGCATACACCGCGAACGCATGTGCCGAGTACACCACCTTATCGCCGGGTGCTAGGAATGCCCGTGCCGACAACTCCAGCAGATCGTTGGAGCCATTGCCCAGGGTGACGTTGTTATGCGCCACAGCGTAGCGCTTGACCAACGCGTCTTTCAGATCGAAACCATTACCATCCGGATACAGCGCGATGGTCTTGATAGCTTCTTGCATCGCGGCGATAGCAGCCGAACTCGCGCCCAATGGATTCTCATTCGAAGCCAATTTGACGATGCCCGTGATGCCAAGCTCGCGCTCAAGCTCGGAGATCGGCTTGCCCGGCTGATACGGGGCGATGGCACGGATGTAGGAAGGTGCTAATTCTGCGTAGTTCATTTATTACCTTGCTTGTTGTTTCTTTAGACAGCGACCGGGTATGAACCCAGCACCTTGACGAAAGCGGCTATCTGCTTGAGTTGTGCCAGCGCAGCCGCCACTTTGGCGTCGGACTGATGCCCCTCGATATCGACATAGAACACGTATTCCCACAAACCGGTGCGCGACGGGCGAGATTCCAACTTGGTCATGGACACCGCATTGCGCGCCAGTGGAACCAACAAGTCATGCACCGCACCCGGACGGTTCGCTGCAGACATCACCAACGAGGTCTTGTCTTTACCCGAAGCGGCGACATCCTGTTTGCCGATGACGAGGAAGCGCGTGGTATTGCGTGAATCGTCCTCGATGTTCTGTGCCAATACCTTCAGCTTGAAATGCTCTGCCGCTTGCGCACCTGCGACCGCAGCTGCGAACGACTCTTCAGCCGCCATCCGTGCCGCATCTGCGTTGCTAGAGGCGGTGATGCGTTCGGCATGGGGTAGATGCGCGTTCAACCATTCTTGGCATTGACCGAACGATTGCGGATGTGAATAGACCTTGCGGATCATCGTCAGGTCATTCTCGTTCGACAATACGCATTGATGTACTTGCAGCAAAACCTCGCCGCATATCTTCAGATTGCTACTCAGCAACAGATCGAGTGTGCGCCCGATGGCGCCTTCGGTGGAATTCTCTACCGGCACCAGACCATAGTTCGCGGATTCGTTCTCCACGGCAGAGAACACACCGTCGATAGTGTCCGCTGGCACGCCCTCGGTCGCCTGACCGAAACGCTGGAACACCGCCGCCTCGCTGAATGTGCCGTGTGGACCAAGATAGGCCACGCGCAACGGCGCTTCCAATGCACGGCACTGCGACATGACCTCGGTGTACAACGCACTCACACCCTGACCGGACAATGGTCCTTGATTGGCTTCCTTCATGCGCTGCAATACTTGTGCTTCACGCTCTGGACGCAACACTGCACCATTGCCTTTGACGTGACCGATCTGCTGGGCGATACCCGCACGCTGATTGAACAGCTTCAGCAACTCGTCGTCGATTAGGTCGATCTGTTCACGGTATTTTTTCAGTTCTTCACTCATGCATCCGCCTCCAGCGGCAATGCGCGCACCATCAAAACGCCCGCGATACCAGCTATCTGTGCGATCAAACCATCCGGCAACACGGTATCGGTATCCACCAAGGTGTAAGCCATCTCGCCGCGCGACTTGTTCGTCATGTTATGGATGTTGATACCCGCAGCCGCCAGTGCAGTGGATATCTGCCCCAACATGTTCGGCACATTGGCGTTCGCTATCGCCAAGCGGAACTTGGATTCACGCGGCATGGAAACATTGGGAAAATTCACCGTGTTGGTGACGTTGCCGTTCTCCAGATATTCACGCAGCTGCTCTGCAACCATCACCGCACAATTCTCTTCCGCCTCTTCGGTGGAAGCACCCAGATGCGGCAAGGCGATGATCTTGTCGTTAACGATGGTCTTGTTGCTAGGGAAGTCACACACATAGCAATGCAGATGTTTCGCGTCCAAACCTGCGATCACCGCATCCTCGTTCACGATGGCATCGCGCGAGAAGTTCAACAGTACCGCTCCCGCCTTCATCAACGCCACGCGTTTATCGTCGATGAGGTTACGTGTCGCATCCAACAAAGGTACGTGCAGGGTAACGAAGTCGCTGTGCTTGAGCAGATCCTCGATGCTGTGCGCCTTCTTCACCTGTGAAGACAGACTCCACGCCGCATCCACCGTGATCTCGGGGTCGTAGCCGATGACGCGCATCCCCAGACCGATGGCAGCATTCGCCACCAGACGCCCGATGGCACCCAGACCAACGATGCCCAGTGTGCGCCCCATCAATTCGGTACCGGCAAATGCTTTTTTGCCATCCTCGACCAGTTTGTGCATGGTCGCATCATCGCCTTTCAATCCCGCGGTGAAATGCAGGGCAGGAGCAATGTTGCGCGAAGCCAGCAACATA
>JBAYTV010000204.1:0-4077 GCA_041675405.1 Sideroxydans sp.
CCCGAAGCCGGCACGCCGGAAGCGGAGTTGTACGACAAATATCTCGTGCCCAAGGATTGGATATAAACACAGGTTCATCCGATTTGTGTAACTGGAGTGAGAGAGGGTGAAATCGTTTTTACACGCAGACCTGTCGCTTCTTTCTTGCTTGTGGGTTGGGGGAACACTCGGTGAGAACCCCATTCGAACTGTTGGTAAATCTGGTCTTAACCCACATGAATCTAAAAAACAAACCCGCTGCTTTGCGGGTTTTTTATTGCGGCTTGCGTAGTGTGATCCGGCGGAACCATTGCCCGCCCAATGCGCCTTCGTTACTAACTACTTCTAATGTTGGCGCAGTCCGCAATGCCTCCTCGAAGATCACATCCATGCGCGTGGCGATGCGGCGAGAAAGCGGCGTGAGCGCGCGTCTCAACCAAGCGTTCTGATCGGGCTGCAGGAACTTATCGAAGAGCAATATCGTGCCGCCCGGTTTGAGTACACGCGCGGCTTCGTTCAGGCACTTCTGCGGCTCGGGCACGACGGCGACGATGAGGTGTAGCACCACATAGTCGAACTGCGCATCGGCAAAGGGCAGGTCCATGCTGTCGCCCAAGATGAAATTCATATCCAACTTCTCTTCACGCACCTTCGCGCGCGACAACATCGCCGGATTGAAATCGAGCGCGGTGTATTGATGCAGCATAGGCAGGTGCGGTAAATCAAGCCCTGTGCCGACACCGCTGATGAGCACGTTCTTGGGGGTGTCGGTTGGCAGTGCGGCAAGTGAACGTCTGCGCGCCTCGCGCATAGGGCGTTCGATGACGATGTCGTAAAGCGGCGCGATGAGGCTGTAGCTCATGCGCAGCAATGGATTCTGGCGATAGGGTTGCTCGTTCATAGTCACTCCAGATGGTTGATGCCGGTGATCTTGGCGAGGCTGACCGCTTCGGCCAGCGCTTCGATGGCCTTGGTGCGCGCGAAGCTCTTGCGCCACGCCAGTGCGATGCGGCGCGACGGGATCGGCTTGGCGAAGGGGATGATGGTGAGCAAGCGGCTGCGGTAGCGCGCACTGTTGGCCGAAGCGGGTAACACCGTGATGCCCATGCCGGAGGCGACCATGTTGCGGATGGTCTCCAGCGACGTGCCCTGCTGCGGGTTCGCACCGCGCCGCGCGAGGTCGGGGCAGGCTTCGGCTACCTGGTTGCTGAAGCAGTGGCCGGAGTCCAGCAACAACACTTTCTCTTCCGCCAGTTCGGGTGCTTTGATACTGCGCC
Source organism: Sideroxydans sp. (assembly GCA_041675405.1). GTDB lineage: Bacteria > Pseudomonadota > Gammaproteobacteria > Burkholderiales > Gallionellaceae > Sideroxyarcus. The sequence goes on from JBAYTV010000204.1 coordinate 1,257, forward strand.
GTGTTATCCAGCGATGGTCGTTGTTCACCACCACCTCGAACGGTTCGTCATACAGAGGGTGGGTGAGGATGCTGGCGTCGCCGAACGGCAGCGCGATGATGATGACATCCAGTTTGCCGTTACGCAGCGACACCTCCAGGTTCGCGGTGATGTTCTCTTCCACCTCCAGCGCCATCTGCGGAGCGACCTTGCGCAGCGCGGGGATGAGGTCGGGCAGCAGATAAGGACTCACGCTGTGGATGATGCCGACCCGCAACGGTGTGCCGAGTTGGTTCTTTCCCTGGGCTGCTATCTGGCGGATGCGTTCCGCTTCCTCCAGCACGCGCTGGGCCTGCTCCACGATAGTCGCACCGATGGGCGTGACGCTGACATCGCTCTTGCCACGCTCGAATATCTTCAGCCCCAGCTCTTCTTCCAGCTTCTGTATCGCCAGTGACAATGCAGGCTGGCTGATGAAAGCTTTTTCCGCCGCGCGACGGAAGTTGCGTTCCTGCGCCACAGCCACGATGAAGCGAAGTTCGTTGAGTGTCATTGCAAACTCCTAGGTGCCGCCATTCTATTGCCAGAATTAATCTGGGAAAGCCCTTCTCCCACTGGGAGAAGGATGGGGATGAGGGAACACTTTTCAGGGCAGTGCGATGATTTCAAAGCCTTCCCTCACCCTAACCCTCTCCCGATGGGAGAGGGGACTGAAATGCGACCCGAAAGCTGGGATCACTAATCAGTGATTTGAATAATAAATCACATCGCTTTGAACAATCAATTGGATTGATAGGGGGAATAAGCCTAAATTGCGTCCGTGGGCAACGCGCCACTGATCAACCAACCAAGGAGAACACCATGCAAAGACCGGACATCAAGACCCATGCCAATCTCGAAGCGGCTTTTGCCGGCGAGTCGATGGCGCACACCAAATACCGCTATTTCGCCGCCATCGCCCGCGCCGAAGGCCACGAGGAAGTCGCGCGCGTGTTTGAAGAGACCGCCGCACAGGAAGTGATGCACGCGCTGGGCCACCTAGACCTGCTGTATCCGAAGTCGGAGATGACCACCGAGCGTTGCCTGCAGATGGCCATCGAGGGCGAGACCTACGAGTACACCGAGATGTACCCCGGCTTCCTCAAGACCGCGCAGCAGGAAGGCCACGCTGCCGCCACGACCGAGATCAAGCAGCAGATCGATGAATCGAAGGAGCATGCCGAGATGTTCAAGGCCACGCTGGAAAAAGCGGCAAAACGTTTTGCGGCACTCGCCAAAGTGGAAGAGCGCCACGCCAACCAGTACCGCGCCCAATTGGCGAAGGTCACGGCTTGATAGCAACTAGACAAATAAGGAGAACGACATGAAAGTTTGGCAATGTGTGGTGTGCGGATTCATCTACGACGAGAAGGTGGGATTGCCGGAAGAAGGCATCAAACCCGGTACGGCATGGGCGGACATCCCGGAAAACTGGGCTTGTCCCGATTGCGGAGTGGCCAAAGCTGATTTCGAAATGATCGAGGTCTGACGCAAAAGGAGTATGGAAATGGAACCCATCATCGTCGTAGGCAGTGGCCTAGCCGGATACTCGGTGATGCGCGAGCTGCGCAAGTTGGACCGTAATGTGCCGGTCATGTTGTTGTCGCGCGACAGTGGTGACTACTATTCCAAGCCCATGCTCTCCAACGCATTCGCGCAGGGTAAAGATGCGGCTGCACTGGTGCAGACTCCAGTGGCCGAGATGACGGGACAACTCGGCATCACCGTGCGCACCCACATCGAAGTGCAGGGCATCGACGTGGCGCGTAAGTGCCTAGCGACGACACAGGGTGAGCTGAGTTACAGCCGACTCGTCCTGGCCATGGGTGCGGATCCCATCCGCATCCCTATGCAGGGTGATGCCGCCGATGCGGTGCGCTCGGTGAACGACATCGCGGACTACGCGCACTTGCGCGAAGCCATGCAGGGTACGAAGCGCATCGCCATCATGGGCGGCGGTTTGATCGGTTGCGAGTTCGCCAACGATTGGGCGACCGCAGGCTTCGCCGTCAGCGTCATCGACCCCGGTCCCTACCCGCTCGCCAGTCTGATGCCGCAACCGGCGGGTTCGCAGTTGCTCCCACCGCTCGCCGCCATTGGGGTGGATTGGCATTTCGGCACCTCGGTCAGCCGTGTGGATAGTGCCGCCACCGGTTACACATTGACGCTGGCCGACGGTTCGCAACTGCAAGCAGACATCGTGCTGTCCGCCATCGGGTTGCGACCACGCGTCGCGCTGGCACAAGCTGCGGGGTTGGCAGTGACTCGCGGCATCAAGGTCGATGCACACTTGCGCAGCAGCGATCCCGCCATCTTCGCATTGGGCGATTGCGCCGAGATCGAAGGCCGCGTGCAACCCTTCGTGCTGCCCATCATGCATGCGGCGCGCGCACTGGCGAAGACCTTGGCGGGTGAAGACACAGCGGTCGTGTTCCCCGCCATGCCCGTGGTGGTGAAGACCCCCGCGCATCCCGTCGCCGTGTTGCCGGTGGCGCGTGACGCAGCAGGCGGTTGGCAGACACTGGCGTCCGGCAACGGCATAAAAATGGCCTTCCTCGACGCATCAGATCGCATCAGCGGATTCGTGTTGACCGGCGAGTTCGCCGCAGAGCGCAGCGAGATGACGAAGCGAGTCGGCATGCCGCTGGCAGCCAGTAGCAAAGCTGATATAACATGATCGCCATGGAAGGCGGCTAGCCTCGGTACGATGACATCAACCGGTTCAAATCAACCAAGGAGAACATCATGAGCAAGATCAGCCCCATCAACATCGGCATCTCAGAGAAAGACCGCAAGAAAGTCG
>JBAYTV010000205.1:0-4067 GCA_041675405.1 Sideroxydans sp.
AGAAGGGGCAATCGGCTCTCCCGTTTCGGGAGAGGATTAAATGAGAGGTGCGGCGGTTGCGCGAGGCGCGGATTCTAGCCGATTTTGACGGGATACGTGGTCAGACCTTGGTTCTATTGTTTCTCGTCCAATCTGATAGGAACATAGACAGTACCGTCGTTGCGGCGCACCAGGAGGGCGATATTGCGCCCTTGCTCCACTTTTTTCAGCACCTCGTTGAATTGCTCAACCGTACGCAACTCGATGTTGCCGATGGCCAAGATCACGTCGCCGCGTTGCAGTTCACTGCGCGCCGCTGCACCCTTCACCTCTTCCACAAGCAATCCAGCTTCAATTTGAAGTTCGGCTTTTTGTTCATCATTCAACTCGCTCAGCGTTAAACCGAGACGGCTCACGCTTTGAGACTGTGCCTGGTCTTCTTTATTCTCCCTAGCGCGGATCTTCTCTGCATTGTCTTGTATCTCGCCGACCACCAAGGCTACTTCCAAAGTCGTACCCTTGCGCCACAACTGCACCGTGACTTTGTTGCCCGGCTTGGTTGCGGCCACGATACGCGGCAAGTCAGCCGAATGAGTTATCGCCTTACCATCGAACTTCAGAATTACGTCGCTTGGACGCACTCCCGCTTTATCTGCTGGCCCCGCCTTTTCCACCCCTGAAATAAGCGCGCCGGCTGGCTTTTGTAGACCGAATGAATCAGCCAGTTCGCGTGTGACTTCCTGGATGCTTACACCGATCCGTCCGCGCGTGACTTTACCTGTCGTACGTAGCTGATTGACCACCTCCATCGCCACATCGATGGGGATGGAGAACGATAACCCCATGTAACCACCCGAGCGGCTATATATCTGGGAATTGATACCCACCACCTCACCCTTCATATTGAACAAGGGGCCACCAGAATTACCCGGATTGATTGCCACGTCGGTCTGAATGAAGGGAACGAAATTCTCCTGCGGGAGTGAACGCCCCTTGGCGCTCACTATGCCTGCTGTGACGCTACTATCGAAACCGAAGGGCGATCCGATCGCCAATACCCACTCCCCCACCTTGAGCAAGTCAGGATTCCCCAAAGTGACTTTCGGCAAACCTGTCGCATCAATCTTGAGCAGTGCAACGTCCGTGCGTTTGTCCGCACCAATCACCTTAGCTTTGAATTCGCGCTTGTCTGACAATCTCACCGTGATCTTGTCTGCACGGTCAACCACATGCGCATTGGTCAGGATATAACCATCCGCACTGATAAGAAAACCTGAGCCCAAAGACTGCGACTCCTGGTCACGCGGCATTTGCGGGGCGTAGCGCTTGAAGAACTCATAGAACGGATCGTTCTCTGGCAGGTTAGGCATACCCTGCAAACCTTGCTGTGCACGCACGATCTGCGTAGTGCTTACGTTCACGACCGACGCGCCTTGCTTCTCCACCAACTCTGTGAAATCAGGCAAGTCTTTAGCCAAAGCGACATGGGTAACAAAGATACTCATGGCCAACACGAGAAGACGCTTGATCATATTTTCCTCATCAAATAGAGATTGGGATTACTAACGAGATACAACGACTGACTGAACGACAGCCCTTGAATCTTTGGAATAAGGCAAGAGTTTGCCCAAAGTGAAACCCAACATCAGTCCCACCAAAGAACCGATCACTGCATAGCCATCACGAGTGGCTGCATCTGTGGCGAATGTGACACCGACAAATCCTGCACCAATCATCAAGATCAAAGGGATGAGATACATACGCAAAGAACTGTACAAAAGGCTACCTGTTGGCAAAGTGATATTCACTTCATCGCCTACTTTCGCATCTGCTTGGTTAAGCACGATAAAACTACGTGGCTGGCTGCTACAAAACATCTTCGTCAATTTGCCACTGCCACACCCGCCCTCGCTGTTGCAATGGCCGCACCCTCCACCGCCAAGCGGGCTTATCTCAGCTTCTCGGCCTTTAAGGCTCAACACAATGGCGCGCATCTCCAGCATCTCACTCACCTGCGTAACGAACTGAATCAGCCACTTGAATGACCACTCTAGGGGGAACTTCTCCAACCACCGTCACTAGATTGTCGCCGACCAAGCGGTTGTACATGTGCACCGCTCCGCGACCAGACAACCCGGGGATATCAGTGACGTCACTAACCTTTTCGATAAACACCGAGATGCCTGACAAGCCATCCGAATAGACGATATGTACTACAGGCAATTTCTTATCTGCAATGACGCGGCGCATCTCCAGTATCTTCTTGAATCCGTTCGGGACCGAATCGACTTGCCAGCCACTGGAGGCTTTTTCCAGACTTACGGGCGGAAGTGGGGATAGATTCTTCTGACCTGCCAGTCGAGCAGCTTCGGTTTCATTCGGCACGATCCATCTACGATCAATATTCTTGCCACCGATCTCTATTTGCGAAAAAGCATATTCCTCGATCACACGACCACGCTCATCCAGCACCACTGCTTTCAACAACAGACCCGATTCACTGTGAGCCCACATCTTACGCGTGTAGCGCAAACTGTCCTTAGGCTGGAATATCACGGTGTGCGCGTGATAATCGGCTACCCTGTCCTCTTCACCTTGGCTAATTTGGTAATTCTCTTTCAGCGTCTGGATCTGCTCGGGCAGCAATGCTGGAAAAGACCTTTGAGCACGACGCTTCTCTATCCTGACTTTCTTATCGCCCAGATATAGCCAAACTTTGTCATTGTTGCGAATGACTTCACGTTTATGACCGTCCAAGCCTTCCAAGCGCTCATGCTCGCCAGTCTTATCGGCAATATGCGTGATACGTGACATCTCGACCCGCCCACCCGACTGATAGACGAAGACACCCGAGTAGTTGGTCTGATGCCCGGCGAAAGCCATGGTCTTCAACCAGTCAGAATCCTCAAGTAAGGGGTCGGCACAAACCACACCTGCCGCCAGCTGCAACAGCAAAAAACTCACACCCAGTTTTAGAAATTCGATGCGCACTACTTTGCCGCCACGGTATGGATATAGGTCGCGGCCCCTTGCACATCGGCACTGGGGGAAACTTCATGGTGCGCCATCAGGTAATCATTGGCATGGAAAGAGGCCGGACGGATCGCATTGCTCTGCTGCACCGATGCTACCCGAGGTGCAGCTTCATTACCAATCTGCATCGACATCCATGCCACGATAGCCAGCGCCATTACGGAAGCCACGGCTGAAAGCGCATAATGTTTGATTTTTTGAGGGCTACGGCTATGAGGTGCCAAGATGGTCGGTTCGGCTTGCAAGCGATCTCTGAAAGTTGCACTAAGATCGCGGTGGATATGGTCCGGCTGACGCAGGGCATCACCGATCAAATGGTAGGTCGCCCAATCTTGACGAGTCTCCGGATTCCGCTTCAGCTTATCGAAGAAAGCATCCGCTTCATCCTCGAACATCTCGCCATCCATCAATATCGATATCTCTTGCTTCATCTTCACCACCTCTTATCTTCACTTGTTCCCAACAGTGGCCGCAAATTCGTAGCAACCACCTCGCGCGCTCTGAATATGCGCGACCTAACCGTACCGACCGGGCAATCCATCACCGCCGCGATCTCTTCATAACTCAAACCCTCTATCTCGCGCAAAGTCAGCGCCGTACGCAGATCTTCCGGCAATTGCTGCAGGGAAGCATTCACGACATCCACCACCTGCTTACTCATCAACTCGTTCTCGGGCGTCGCCACTTCGTGCAACAACGAAGCATCTTCGAAATCCTCTGCCTCTTCCGCATCAAATGGCGTGCTGGTAGGTGCTTTCCTTCCCTGCGCCAATAAATGATTCTTGGCCGTATTGATGCCGATACGGTAGAGCCACGTATAGAAAGCACTATCACCCCTAAAGGCTGGCAATGCTCGATAAGCCTTGATGAATGCCTCTTGCGTCAGATCTTCAGCCTCGGCCGCATTGCGTACGAAGCGCGAGATCAGCCGTCCCAAACGGCGCTGGTACTTGACCACAAGCAACTCGAACGCGTGCTTATCGCCGCGTTGCGCGCGCTCCACCAGCTGTTGATCGATCTCCCTGTCACCCATCCCGTATCCCGGTCTTATGACT
>JBAYTV010000206.1:0-4042 GCA_041675405.1 Sideroxydans sp.
ATTGCCCATCGTCGGTTTGATGGCCAGCCGCTCAACCACATGGCCACGCTCCAATGCAACGGTTCGTATGACGTCCTCGGCACGTTGATGTTGCCACCACCCCGCTGACAAGTATCCCGCCGCAAGCAACAAGCCGATGCGCGGCGCCCACTTCATGTGCCAGCGCAAGCCCAATCCCAGCGCTACGATCAGGATCAAAGAGAACAGCGGATCGAAGATCGACACCACGCTCCATGCCACCCGCTCATCAGTGAACGGCCACAACAGATGCGTTCCATAACTGGTGCAGGCATCCAGAACACCGCTGGTAGCACAGCCCAACAAGGCATACAGATAGATGCGCCAAAATCCGAGCGGCTGTCCGAATCTCTTCAATAATGGCCACAGGATGAGTGCGACCAGCAACGCACCAACAGGAATGAAAACAAAGGAATGTGTGAACTGACGGTGATATTCCAGCGTCAGCAGAGGATCGGTACTGGACTGGATCAATGCATCGGCATCCGCCAACAATGCGGCAACAAAACCAACCGTGGTGGCCGCACGCGTTTCGGACTTTGTGCTACACGCTTGAGCGAGTACGCCACCCAGCAAACCATGAGTCAGAATATCCATCTATCCGCCGTTCAATCAAACAGGGCAATTATCAGCAATTACCAGATGGCCCAAGTTTAACCCAGATAGTTCATTAGAAAAAACCCCGTCATACCGATGAAGGCCGGTGTGACGGTTCAAGAAATTCATGATTAAGTCGTCATTCCCGCGAAAGCGGGAATCCAGCATTTGTATTTAACTGGGTTCCCGCTTTCGCGGGAACGACGAATGAGACTTAATCAGACTTTCCCTAAATGGTTCGGGGTTTAAACGTTTTTGAATCAACCTTAAAACGAAAACACCAACTCGGCAGTCATATTCCGACCTGGCAGCAGAAAGTATGAATACGCTTTTTTATCCAGCAAGTTATTGATTGCCACTGATCCCTTCACCGTCTGGGTGAATGCGTATCCGATCTTTGCATTCACCATGGTGTGTGCGTCGTAACTTCCTGGCACACCTTCGACCACGTCGGTGTTTTGCGCTGTCCAGTAGATGTGGCTCACGTAACGCGCATTCAAATTTCCCGACCAATCGCCACGCAATGCTGTCAGGCTGATACCAATGATGTTTTTAGGCGCATCGGTCAGGCGTTTGCCCACGCTCAACGGGTCTGCCAAGTTCTCTAGCATCTTGGAATCGATGTAAGCGTAGTTGGCATCTACAACCAAACCTTCCAGCAATGTGTGCGCTGCGCCCAGCTCGACACCACGCACACTGGCTTTACCTGCGTTGATGCGTTGCGAAGCGGATGCACTGACTTGTTTCACATAGATCAGGTCGCTGAGACTTGTCTCATAAACTGTGGCCGTCAATTTAAGCCCTTCGCTCGCTCGCCACTCACCGCCCACTTCAAACGTCTCCGCTCGCTCTGGTTGCAGATTGGAATCGCCCGTTGTCGTCCTGCCCCGACTGGTAGATGAACTGTATAGGTCCTGGTTGGTCGGAGCGCGGAAAGAACGTCCAAATGAAGTGCGCAACACTAACGAATCTATCAGCTTGAAAGTTGCAGAGACCTTGGGGCTGAATGCGGACACTTTACGCACTGCAAAATTCGTCGTGCTGGTAGCGGTGAAATAATCACCCTGTGCGCGCCAATCATCCAAGCGCCCGCCTGCATAGACCTTCAGTCCTTCTGTCGCACTGAACTCATCCTGTACAAAAATTGAAGTGGTGGTCGAGTGCCCGTTGTATCCGCTACTGAGCGCAGTCTTGGTGGACGAATCGCGCCAATTGGAGAGTGCGTAGATCTTCTGATTCACTTCGTCTTGGTGAAGTGCCAATCCCGTGACCATGAAATGTGTATCGCTTAGCGGAAAACTCAACTGCGCTGTTCCGTCTATACCGCTGTTGGGCGAGTCAGACCATGAACCCGTGCCGCTATTCCAAAGCGCCGTCGCCCCCGCTGCTGAAAAATTGTATGCACGTTCTATCCTAGCAAGGTCGATCTTCAACAGCATGTCATTGCCGATGCCGCCATCATATCCAACGAAATATCGAGTCGAGGCTTCATACAGCGGCAAAGATGAAAAGGGCGTGAAATCCGCATTCGCGAATGTCACTCGCTGTCCGTTGATACCTAGTGTACCGCTTGTGACAGGCACACCCGTTGTGGCATCGCTGAGATAGGAATGAAATTGGGTGTAGCCCACCTTGGTCTCTTGAAAATTGACTCCCGCGAACACTTTGTCACGCGCATTCAAGTCATAGAAGAATTTTGCAGTAGCGTTATTGGCTTGCCACGGTGTCTTGCCTAGATCACCGATCAGATAAGTGGGAGCGCCCTCCCGCGTCGTGATCGCTTGTGCGCCATTCACCGCAGTACCCGCTGCTCCCGCCACAGGTGCCTTTATGATGAAATCGTTTACATAGCTATCGCGTATTTGTCGCCCGATACCACCCGAAAAACCAAACCCATTTTCCATCTTGTCGCGGAAATATACGCTGCCATCCTCTCCACTGGCATCGCCCCAGCCTTTTTTCACTATCGCTGTCAGTTCACGCTTGGTCGGTTGCTTGGTGATGATGTTGACCACACCGCCGATGGCGTTGCTACCGTACAAAGAAGAGAAGGCACCCGGCACGACTTCGATTCGCTCGACATCCTCCATGAACGGCGTGCGCCAATTCACCTTACCCGTCGCCGCATCTTGTATGGGCTGTCCATCCAATAGAACGAGCGTCCGCGTTTGATCGATACCGCGCAAAGACATGCCGCTCGTGCCGACAGTACCTTGTGATTGCCCCATTGCACCGCCGCGCAAATACAGACTGGGCACCTGATCCAGCACATCGCCCAAGCGTGAGGCGTTCTTTGTTTCGATGGTCTTGGTAGTCACCACGGTGACTGCTGCAGGCGCATCGGAAAGTGAAGTTTTGGTTTTGGTTGCGCTAACGACAACCTCGTCCAGCATAGCCAACTCTTCCCTTTCCGATGCGCTCGCCGGATTAACCAGTCCGCAGATACAGCCTAAAGTTAATGACATGCTTCCTCTGATTAACTGGGCTTTCATTATTCTTCTCCTATTGCATAATTTTTGTGAAAAAAAAAAGGGTGAGTCACCTCACCCTTCCTTTAGTCCCTTTCTTCAGTTCCGTCATTCCGGCGGGGAGCACGGGAATGACGGCTGCAGAAGGTTACCAAAGTGTCTTAATAAACGTCGTGCATCGTATTGTAAAGGTTAAAGTGCCCGGTCGGTGTGATGATACGCGGATCGTTGATCACCTTCTTCAGCTTGCGGGTCTTGTCGTCCACCACAACGATGGCAGACTTATCCTTTGTGCCGCTCCAGACTGCGAACCAGACCTCGTCACCCGCCTTGTTGTACTCAGGCTGCACGACGCGCTTGGAACCTGGGCCAAGGTTGGCCCACTCGGCGATCGGCAACACGGTCACACCACCTTCGAGGTTGTTGATGTCCAGCACCCCGATAGATTGGAAGGTTGCGGTATCCGGATTGAGCGGTGCATCCACCCACAGGTTCTTGGACTTCGGGTGGCTCTTGATGAAGAGCGAACCGGCACCGAGACCCTTGATCTGACGGACCATCTTCCAAGCATGTTCCTTGTGCTTGACAGGATCAGTACCGATCACGGCGATGGTGTCGTCACCCAAGTGGCTGGTCGCCCACACCGGACCATACTTCGGATCGATGAAGTTCGCGCCACGACCCGGATGCGGTACCTTGCCTACCGGGACCACAGCGGCCAGTTTGCTGGTCTTGAGGTCGATGACCGCGATCTTGTTGGAGGCGTTGGCGGCATCCATGAAGTAACGCTTCGTCGAATCCAAGCCACCGTCATGCAGGAAGCGCGGGGTGTCGATCATGGTGACCTTCATGTTGTTCAGGTCGCTGTAGTCGACCATCCACACCTTGCCGGTCTCCTTCACGTTGACCATGAACTCGGGCTTGTAGTGCGAGGACACGATGGCGGCCACGCGCGCTTC
>JBAYTV010000207.1:0-4021 GCA_041675405.1 Sideroxydans sp.
GCCGCTTGCACATGGCGTTCGGATTCGCTATCTAGCGCCGAAGTCGCTTCATCCAAAATCAGGATGGGCGCATCCTTGAGGATCGCCCTTGCGATGGCGATGCGCTGACGCTGACCACCGGAAAGACGCACTCCTTTTTCACCTACCAAGGTATCTAGTCCCAAGGGTAGGTCGCGGATGAATTCCATCGCATGGGCCGCTGTCGCGGCGGCAATGATCTCCTCTGTGGGTACTTCTCGCATCTGTCCATAGGCGATGTTGGCCGCGATGGTGTCATTGAACAGCACGACTTCCTGACTTACCAGCGCGATGTTGGCGCGCAGGCTGGTGAGGCTCAAATCATTGATGTCATGCCCATCCAGCATGATTCGGCCTTGGGTAGGCAAATAGAAGCGAGGGACCAGATTAGCGAGTGTGCTTTTGCCGCTGCCGGATGCGCCGACTAGTGCGACCGACTGTCCTGCTGGGATGTCCAAGCAGATGTCGTTGAGCGCCATCCTCTCATCAGCTTGATAGGACAAGCTCAGGTGTTCGAATGACAACGCACCCGATGCACGATCTAGCGTCGCGCTACCGGTGTCATTTTCTCCAGGCGTGTCTATCAATTCGAACACGCTCTCTGCTGCAGCCAATCCGCGCTGAACGAATTCATTGATACTGGTGATACGTTTGATAGGTGCCGTCAACATCAGCATGGCTGCCACAAAAGATAAAAAGCCGCCCACTGTGGTTGCATCACTCTGCGCTTGTCCGATGGCAAGATGAATGACAAAAGCCAAAGCGATCGCTGCCACCATCTGAACGATAGGCACGTTGGCCAAGGCCGCTGCCGCTTGCTTCATCATATGGCGGCGCACGAAGTTGATCTCTTCTTCAAACCGCTGTTTTTCGTAGCTTTGCCCGCCGAACAATTTAACTACCTTGTGTGCTGTGACGCTTTCTTCGATGACCTGAGTGATGTTGCCCATCGCTTTTTGGGTCTCGCGACTGGACGAGCGTAAGCGCCGATTGATCTGGCGGATGACCAAAGCAACGACTGGCGCGATGAGCAGGGTGATCAGCGTCAACTTCCAATCCAGATAGAACAGCCAGCCCAATAATCCCAAGATGATGATAGTGTCGCGGATGGTGATGGTCACTACGCTGGTCGCCGCTGCAGTCACATTCGTCACGTCGTATGTGAGTTTCGATATCAGCGAGCCGGTCGCGTGGTCGTCGTAATAGCGAGTCGGTAGCGAAAGTAATTTAGCGAACATCTCTGCGCGCAGATCCATCACCACCTTGTTGCCTACCCAGTGGATGGCATACGAGCCAAAGAAACCTGCTACGCCTCGCACAAAGAAGATCACGAGGATGAAAATGGGTGCCCATGTCATCACGGCGCTATCTTTATTCACAAAAGTGCCATCAAGGAAAGGCTTGAGCAAAGCGGGCAACAAGGGTTCGGTGGCGGCTGCCACGACCATGCCAAGGATAGAGACGGCGAACGCTTTCCAATAAGGTCGCACATAGCGCATCAGGCGCAGATAGAGTTGGAAGCTGGTCATGGTCTAGTTGAAGAAGGTGTCGCAGGATTTCTGATACTCTATTCTAACGTTATTAGATGGCAGGTCACTATGAGTGTGTATGTGGTGGGGGATATTCAGGGGTGCTTTATCGAACTTCAGTTGCTACTGAAGAAGCTTGAGTTTGACTCCAGAAAAGATAAGTTGTGGTTTGTGGGTGATCTGGTCAATCGTGGTTCGGGATCGTTAGAGGTGTTGCGCTTGGTGAAGTTGCTGGGCGATAGCGCCATCACTGTCTTGGGCAACCATGATCTGCATCTACTCGCCGTCGCTGCGGGTGTGGCGCAATTGCATCGTAGCGATACTTTGGATGGGGTATTGGCAGCATCCGACCGTGACGAGCTGCTCACATGGCTACGCCAGCAACGCTTGATGTATGCCGAAGGTAACAACGTCATGGTGCATGCAGGATTGGTGCCGCAATGGAGTGTCAAGCAAGCGGCGAAGTTGGCGCTCGAAGTGGAGGCCGCTTTGCGGGGTGACGACTACGTCAAATTCTTGGAGCACATGTATGGCAACACGCCCAACAGTTGGGATGATGAGCTATCCGGTTACAAGCGCTTGCGCGTCATCACCAATGCCTTCACCCGACTGCGTATCTGCACGCCGGAGGGTGAGATGGAATACAAGTTCAAAGGTGAAGTAGAGAAGATGCCTGCGGGTTACGTGCCTTGGTTCGATGCTCCGAAACGTGCCAGCCAAGACGCTACGGTGTTCTTCGGTCACTGGTCGGCACTGGGGTTGAAAGTCACGCCGAATGTCATCGCGCTGGATACAGGTTGTCTGTGGGGCGGAACGCTCACGGCCATGCGGCTTGAAGACAGGCAACTGTTCCAAGTCGAATGTCAGAATCCGGTGGCGCAGGATTGGTGAACCGATTAGTTTGTCATCCCCGCGAAGGCGGGGATCCAGTTTGCTGATTTAACTGGGCTCCCGCTTTGCGAGCATCCGCTGTGCGGATTGCCTGCTTACCCCACTGCACGGGAACGACGACTTGGACTTAATCATAGGCTCCCTCACTTATAATTCTCCCGTGACCGCAGATGCGGCGACTTGGGTGGCGATAGAAACGATGAGTAATCCATACAAAGGCAAGACCGGTTTGAAACGACTATGGAACGCGATGTTCTATTCCATGGATGGATTGCGCGCGGCATTCAAACATGAAGATGCCTTCCGCATGGATGTGTTGCTGGCGGTGGTGTTGCTCCCCGCCGCATTCCTCACTTCCGCGAGCGGCCTCGGTAAGGCGCTGATGGTGGCGAGCGTGTTGTTGCTGTTGATCGTAGAGTTATTGAACTCGGCTATCGAGGCGGCAGTGGACCATACCTCGCTGGATCATCACCCCTTCGCCAAGCGCGCCAAAGACATCGGCAGCGCCGCTGTATTCATCAGCCTAGTGACGATCTGTGCGGTGTGGGGCTTGGTGCTGTTGGGCTAGGCTTCAGGCTCTTCTGCGAACCATTTTCCGATCACACCTTCTGCTTCGGCAACTCCCACCTTCTTCAAGCTAGAGAATAGTTGCGCTGAGCACTGCGGGAAGTTCTGCTGCAAGAATGCATTCACGTCACGCAAAGTCTGTGTGGATTGCTGGCGGCTCAACTTGTCCGATTTCGTCAACAGGATGTGCACGGGTTTCTGAGTGATGGCGAACCAGCCCATCATCCATTTATCGCGATCAGTGAGTGGATGGCGCGCATCCATGATGATGATCAAGCCCGCCAGTTCCTCGCGCGTTTGCAGGTACTCACCCAACAGTTCTTCCCAATGTGCTTGTACATCAGGCGGCACCTTGGCATAGCCATATCCCGGCAGGTCAACGATGAAACGCTGGTCGCCCAGATCGAAGTAGTTCAAGTGTTGCGTGCGTCCCGGTGTCTTACTGGTGTAAGCCAGACGCACATGGTTTGCCAGCGTGTTGATGGCGCTCGACTTGCCCGCGTTGGAGCGACCAACAAAGGCGACTTCCTTTCCGCCGTGGAAAGGCAGGTCCTTGATGTGGTTGACCGTGGTGTAGAAGGTCGCTTTGGAGAAAAGCCCCATTATTTCCAAGCCGCGAAGATCTTATCTGCTGCTGCAACCGTGGCGGCGATGTCCGCTTCGGTGTGTGCCGCAGATACGAAGCCCGCCTCGAATGCCGAAGGTGCGAGGTAGTGACCCGCATCCAACATGGCGTGGAAGAAACGATTGAATGCTTCTTTGTCGCACTGCATCACTTCGGCATAACTAGTGGGCAAAGACTTGCTGAAATACAGGCCGAACATGCCTCCTACCGATTGCGCGCAGAACGCGATGCCATGTTTCTGAGCTGAGGCGGTGAGACCTTCGGTGAGTTGCTGCGCCAGCTTGGCGAGCTTGTCGTAGAAGCCAGGAGTTTGCACCAGTTTCAAGGTGGTCAGACCTGCGGCGACAGCCACAGGATTGCCGGACAATGTCCCGGCCTGATACACCGCACC
>JBAYTV010000208.1:0-4018 GCA_041675405.1 Sideroxydans sp.
AAGTCGGGTGTCATCCTCACCATCGGCAATTGGGTACTCGAACAGACCTGCGCACAGATACGCTCATGGCTCGACGCGGGTTTGCCAGCGGTGTGTGTGGCAGTGAACGTCTCGGCAAGACAATTCCGCAGCGGACATCTGGACAAATTGGTCGCCGCCGCACTGGATAAATCCAACATCCCACCACAATGCCTAGAGCTAGAGTTGACCGAGAGCATGCTGATGCACGAACCTGACAACGCCATAGCCACGATGCACAAGTTGAAGAAGGTGGGCGTCAAACTCTCGCTTGACGATTTCGGTACAGGCTATTCCAACTTTGTCTATCTGCGGCGTTTCCCCATCGATAGTTTGAAGATAGACCAATCATTCGTTCAAGGCATCACCACACGCGCTGAAGATGCGATGATCGTCGACTCCATCATCGGCTTGGCTCAACGCATGAAGCTCAGGGTCGTCGGCGAAGGTGTGGAGAGCAATGAACAGCTCGCCTACCTGAGCACCCGCGGCTGCGACGAACTGCAAGGGTACCTGTTCAGCAAGGCACTGCCCGCAGATGAGTTCGCGGCGCTACTCAAGAGCGGGAAGCAACTGGAACACTGATCGTAGCATTCCAGTGCGCCGGGCGGGCAGCAGTGCCCACCCGGATAGGATCAAAGATTGCGCGTCTTCTTGATGAGGTCGTAAGCGAGTTGAATATCTTTGGCCTGCTCGGTCGCCATCTTGATCATATCTTCCGGCACCCCCTGCCCCATCAACTTGTCTGGATGGTATTGACTCATCAACTTGCGATACGCACGTTTCACTTCGGCATCACTACTATCTTTCGTCACACCCAGCGCCTTGTAGGCATCGTCCAAAGACTCCGCTGTAGCAGCCTTGCCGCCTGCGAAGTGAGTCTGGTTCAGCACCATGTCCATCAGGTGTTTGAATGCGTTAGGGCCGAAACCTAAGCGGGCAGCCATCTCAGCCAACAGCTTCTCTTCTTCGGGATGGAAATGCCCGTCCGCCAGCGCCATCACGATCAGATAGACCAGCAATACTTCCTTCAGATTCTTGGTGTGACCGCAATAGTTGAGGAACTTCGTGAAAGTCTTCTCGATATCATATTCAGGATCGGCACCGCGTTTGAACCACGTGACGGCCGTCTTCTTATGATCACTCGTCATACCCAACTTAGTCATGAACTCTTCGGCATGGGATATCTCTTCTTCCGAGACACGCCCATCCGCCTTGGCCAATCTACCCATCAGAATGAATGTCGTCTCCAGGAACACCGCCTGACGAATGGCGTTCTGTAAGGGATTGAACGCACCCTGGCCATACGCACGCACACGGTCGATGAACGCCCCCAAGATGAAACCAAAGAGCACGCCCCACCAACCAAAGAAGTAATAACCCGCAGCGATACCAATGAGCTTGAACAAAATGACTCCAAAAATGAAGTTGAACGAAGGTGCGCATTATACCTGCCCATCCAATCTCAGCGCCGACTGCCTAGCAGCGTGCAGACCTGCAGATGAACCAGTAATATGCAGGGGATGATTCAGGGAAAACCACAATGAAGAGATTCACCCTCACGACACTGCTCACCCTAGTATTTCCGCTTACCCCTGCGCATGCCGAATGGCAGAACTGTATGGATATGCAGGATCGAGCCACTGTCGAAAAAGAACTCGACTGCTACCGCAAGGTCGCATCAGACCAAGCTTCCGCAAACAAGATCAGCAAACCGATCCTATCCACGCGCGCAACTGGTCTTGAACAAGAATGGGCACCCAGCAATGCCACGTTGGTGACTCACAAACTCAACTACGCATTGCTGTACGCAAAGGCTTCACAGACCAATACCACTCCCACCAGCCCTAATCCGCAGAACCAAGTGTTGGTCCCACAGCCGCAAGACCCCCGTGACATGAAGGTTCAACTGAGCATGAAACACGACCTCGCCGATTTCGATCGTTTAGGCTCATTGTGGGTGGGCTATTCGCTGCTGTCTTTTTGGCAGGTGTACGACGAAGCACAATCACGACCTTTCCGTGAAAACAACTACGAGCCGGAGCTCATCTACTCGCTTCACCCCGATGAATTGTTTGGCCGTTCCGAATTCAATCCAGGCATCTTAAATGTCGGCATCGTGCATCAATCAAACGGACAAACCAGTCCGCGATCGCGCAGTTGGAACCGCGTCTATGTGCAAGCGGGAATTGAGAAGAATTGCGCGGGCGACAGAAAAGTCATCGTCTTACTCCGTGGCTGGGAAAGAATCCCTGAAGACATTGCCTCTGATGACAACCCCGACATCGCCCACTATCTGGGACATGGCGACCTCGAACTGCGCTACTCACAAGACAATAATTGGGAAGCCACGCTCATGCTCAAAACCCGCTCGGTACAGCTCGACCTCGCCGCACCGTGGACGGCATGGCGTCTGCTCACCCTGGCCTCGCCTGGCGAACACAACACCAATATCCATCTGCAATATTTCAGCGGTTACGGCGAAAGCCTCATCGACTACAACCACAAGCATGAGACATGGGGGTTCGGCCTATCCTTCCCGTTTCAGTGATCACGCGCACAGCCGCATTGACACCGACAGCCTGACTCCCCTAGAGTGCCTTACACCATTGGAAAAAACCAGAGGATCCATACATGAACCGCATCATTCAGCTCGCCTTCGCCGTTTTGTCTGTTGTGGCACTATCTGCTCAAGCCTCATCCTGCGATCCCCAAACACCGCCCAAGCTCGACCCCAAGATCGCGCTCTACAACGAATCCAACTGCGCCATCCGAGCGATGGACACCGCGCACAAACACACGCTTGATGCCGCTCGCGCCGAATCAAAGAGTGACACGCTGCGCAAGTGCGAATCGTCTTACGTTGCGCTGATGGTGCTGGACAAATACAAAGAGGGTGAATGGCGCGCTGGCTATAAACCCATCGCCGAAAAGGTGGATGTGCAATATGCCGAGACACAGGCGCGCTTCATCAAGACCACCTGCCCGCAAAAACTCGATCTCTATCGTCATCTGGCGAACAAAGGCGATGCATGGGCGATGTACAACCTAGGGGCGATCTACGCAAAAGGGAGCGGCGTGACACAAAGTGATGACGAAGCCCTCACGTGGTACATGTTTGCCGCCGAGAAAGGCAACCTCGATGCCTACCTCGCACTCGGCAAGATGTATAGCGATGGCACCGCCTTCAAACCCGACTACACCATGGCGCTCGACTGGTACACCAAAGCCGCCACGGCTGGCGATGCGGGTGCGCAATACACCGTCGCCAGCATGTATCGCAAAGGGTTAGGCACAGAGCGTGATGCCAACAAGGCAGTGGAGTGGTACAAAAAAGCCGCCGAACAAAAGTTCGAGGGCGCAAAAGCCAAACTCGAAGAGATGTACAAAGCTGGCGAGGCAAAGAGATCGTATTGGTAGTCACAGATCAGGAGAACAAACATGGCAAACACCGCAACAGCGAACTCGCCGATACACCAAGCCCAACTTGTAAGCTCGACACGTATCACCCCCGAGACATCGCGTGAAGAAGTGCGGCAGTTGCTGTTCCGCACCAACGATCCCAAGTTCGATGCGCAGGCCGGCAGTTGCATCCGCATCTTGGCGCCGGGCGAATACGGCAACCGTTACCACCCGCGTCTGTATTCCTTGGCAGACCATGACTACACCACTGCCGGCACCGAATTCTCGCTGTGCGTGCGGCGCTGCTCCTACGTGGATGAAGTGAATGGTGAAGAGTACGGCGGTGTCGCTTCCAACTATCTGTGCGACTTAAAACCCAAGAGCACAATCGAATTCTCTGGCCCAGTCAGCTACCCCTTCCCTATTCCTACCGACCCCTACACCGACCTACTGATGATCGGCATGGGAACCGGCATCGCCCCGTTCCGCAGCCTCATCCGTTCCATCTACGACAAACACGGGAACTGGCAAGGCAAGGTGAGGCTGTTCCACGGCGCGCGTACTGGCTTGGAGATGCTCTACCTGAACGATGCCAACA
>JBAYTV010000209.1:0-4017 GCA_041675405.1 Sideroxydans sp.
TGGTGACCGTGGGGTTGGTGAAGCGCGCGTAGATGTTACCCGGCTCTTCCCCGATGAAGCGCTTCGCCGCTTGTTCTGCGGTGTCGAACACGAAACTGGAGGTCAGGTACAGCGCCTCACTATGTTCATGGAACTGGCTACGCTCGATGCCCGCACGCACCGCCAGCGTCTCTAATTGGTAATTTTCTTGCGACATAGCAACTCCTCAAAACGAAAAACCCGGAAAGCTTAGCGCCAAACCGGGTTCTCCCGCTTTAGCTGTATTTGTAATGCGCCCGCAAGCTGTTCCTCAAATCGGCGCAGACAGAAAGTAGCACTCTCCGCCACGAACGGTCAACTCACATGGATGAGGCAGCCATCGCCAAATCAAGCTCCAACTGGTCTTCCTCTGGCTCGACTTCCTTGGCACTGCCGTGACGCGCCGATTCGACGGCATTCAGATACTCGGGTGTGATGTCGCCTGTGATGTAGCAACCGTCGAAGCAGGAGGTGTCGAACACCTTCAACGCCGGGTTGGCTTTGATGACCGCAGATTTCAAATCTTCCAAGTCTTGATAGATCAGACGGTCAGCACCGATCTCGTGACATATCTGTTCATCGGTACGGCCCGTTGCGATGAGCTCCTTACGGCTGGGCATATCGATGCCATACACATTGGGGTACTTCACAGGAGGCGCTGCAGAGGCGAAGAACACTTTGCGCGCACCCGCATCGCGCGCCATCTGCACGATCTCACGGCTGGTCGTGCCACGCACGATGGAGTCATCCACCAACAACACGTTCTTGTCTTTGAACTCGACGCTGATGGCATTCAGTTTCTGGCGCACCGATTTCTTGCGCATCGCCTGCCCGGGCATGATGAAGGTACGGCCGATGTAACGGTTCTTCACGAAACCTTCGCGGAACGGGATACCAAGATGGTTAGCCAATTGCAACGCGCTCGGACGGCTGGAATCGGGGATCGGGATGACCACATCGATATCGTGCCCCTTCCACTCGCGCCTGATCTTCTCGGCCAGATACTCGCCCATATACAGGCGCGTGGCGTACACCGAGATGCCATCCATCACTGAATCAGGACGTGCGAAATAGACATATTCGAAGATGCACGGATTGAGTTGTGGCTTGTCTGCGCATTGCTGGCTATAGAAGTTCGCCTGAAGGTCGATGAACACCGCCTCGCCCGGTGCGATGTCACGCAGGAACTTGAAACCCAACGTATCCAGCGCGACCGATTCCGAAGCGACCAGATACTCGACACCCGAATCGGTTTGGTTGCTACCCACCACCAAGGGACGGATACCGTGCGGATCGCGGAAGGCAATCAATCCGTAACCGGAGATCATCGCCACGACTGCATAAGCACCCTTCACACGACGATGCACACCGGCGATGGCCGCGAAGATCTTTTGCGGGTCTAGCTTGTAACCCGTCGCGTTGGCTTGCAGTTCATGCGCCAACACGTTGAGCAGCACTTCAGAATCGGAACCGGTATTGATGTGACGCAAGTCTTGCTGATACATGACTTTGCGCAGCTCGTCGGTGTTGGTCAGATTACCGTTGTGACCGAGCACGATACCGAACGGGGAGTTCACATAGAACGGTTGCGCTTCATTGTGATCGACCGAGGAACCTGCTGTGGGGTAGCGCACATGCGCGATGCCGGCATTGCCTTTGAGCGCGCGCATGTTGCGCGTACGGAACACATCACGCACCAGACCGTTGCCTTTGTGCAGATTGAACGTCCGCCCCTCCAACGTCGCGATGCCCGCCGCATCCTGCCCGCGATGTTGCAACACCTGCAAACCGTCATACAACAACTGGTTCACAGGGTTGTTGGAAATCACGCCTAATATCCCGCACATATTTTGTTCCCGTTTTTAGTGAGATTATTCTGACTAATTCTTCAGCGCGCCTTCAGGCACATAGTTCTTTGCATAGAGGGCCGCATCCATCAATGGCTCACTCGACCACGCATTCTTCCACCACGATTCTTTTGGCAGATCCGTCAGTCCGCCCAGCCAGACCAAGGCCAGTACCACCAAGACACCGCGCAACATACCGAACATCGCACCGAACTTTCCGTCCATGCCAGCCAGGCCCGCGAACTTCGCCAACTTGGCCATGAACCACGCCGAGATGGAAGCCAGGATCAGCGTCACGATGAACAATGCAGCAAAGGCCACGGAAGCACGCAAACTTGCTGAGCCGGCTGCATCGGGAATGAATGGGATCAATTGTGCCGAGAACGATACCGCCACCACATAGGCCACGCCCCAACCGATCAGCGAGAACAGCTCATACATGAAACCGCGCCACCAGCCCAGCAAGGCTGAAAGCAAGATGACGGTGACAACGGCGATATCAAATCCCGTCATCGTTTATTCCAGATTGACCACGAAAGGATGCAAGCCGATCTTTTCCAACTTGGCCTTGATCTTGTCTGCCGCTTCACGTGTGGGGTAACTGCCAACGCGCACACGCACCTTGTCGCCCACCTTCTCGGTGTAGACCTGGAAGCCTTCTTTACTCAATTTTGCGTTCATCTGCTTGGCGGTGTCCGTATTCGAATACGCACCGACCTGAACCACCCAGCCTGTCTTGGGAGTAGGTTTAGCGGCTGGCTTTACTTCGACTTTGGGCTTGGTTTCCACTTTAGGTTTCACCTCGACCTTGGGCTTGGTCTCGACTTTAGCGGCTAGCACGACAGGCTCAGCGCTGACCGCAGAAGTAGCGACGATCGGCTCGACTACTGGCGCAGGACTGACCGCTGAAACGGCAATGACTGCGGCGACCGGCGCAGCAACTGTCTGAGCAAGCAAGGGAGGGACTTTGTCCTTATCGGGAATGCGCAACTCGATGTCGTTGGCTGTGGTCGGCGACGGTTCGTCATCGAACACCATCGGCAAGAAGACCACGATGGCAAGGACCAGCGCCACCGCACCGATCAGACGGCGACGCGCCTGACGCTTCAGGTTGGATTCTTCTTCTGTAGATATTTTTTTTGCCATTGCGAATAAATCGGGAATCTCAGCGGGTACGCATGCCTCGCACCTGCATCACTTCCGCCACCGTATAGAATGATCCGAAGGCGGCGATTCTACACTCTCGACACGGTGCGCGTAAGCGTCCGGTGCGGGAGAGAGTGTCGGGCGACTGCTCCCGCAATCGGCTGCCTTGCAGTAACGTGTCGCAGTCGCCATTTTCGCCTGCGCGTTTGCTGGCCTCATGCAGTGATTCAGCGATGGAATCGCAGACCACCACCTCGCCACGAACCCCAGCATCTTTGAGGACTTGCGCCAACTCAGAAGCCGATGCGCCACGCGGTGCATCGATACCAGCGACCAGCCACACATCGACTTGCGCATCCAGCGCCTGCACCACCCCTGCCATGTCCTTGTCCTTGAGCATGGCGAACACCGCGAAGGTCTTGGCGGGCGGTAGGTTGGCGAGATTCTGCGCCAGCGAACGGGCGGCATGCGGGTTGTGCGCCACATCAAGAATGAGCTGCGGTTTACCCGGCACGAATTGGAAACGCCCCGTCAACTCGACCTCGCTCAGACCACGGCGCACCGCCTCCATGCTCACCGGAGTCTTGTCTTTCAGCGCATCCAATGCGGCCAGCACGGCACTGGCATTGTGCAGTTGGAACGCACCACACAACGCGGGATGCGGCAAGGCACTGCGCGAACCCATCTTGCTGCGATAGTCCCATTGCCCTTGATGTGCGGTGAAACCAAATTCGCTGCCTATGCACCACAGCTCCGCACCGATATCACCCGCATGCTTACGCAAAGCCTGCGGCACATCGCTGTCGGCACAGATCGCCACACGACCTTGACGGAAGATGCCCGCTTTCTCAAAGGCGATCTTCTCGCGCGTATCGCCCAAATAATCCACGTGGTCTATATCCACACTGGTGACGACAGAGACATCCGCATCGAACGCGTTCACCGCATCCAACCTGCCACCCAGCCCCACCTCAAGGATGGCGACATCCACCTTATGTGCGATGAA
>JBAYTV010000210.1:0-4006 GCA_041675405.1 Sideroxydans sp.
AACACGCTC
Organism: Sideroxydans sp.; assembly: GCA_041675405.1. GTDB lineage: Bacteria > Pseudomonadota > Gammaproteobacteria > Burkholderiales > Gallionellaceae > Sideroxyarcus. The sequence continues at coordinate 10 of JBAYTV010000210.1, forward strand.
ACGTATAGTGCGGCGACCAGAACACCGCGCAACCATTTCGACTCAGGGGCAACGATTTGCATATCAAGACCGATCAAAAATTGGAGTGCGCATTATATGTAGTCGCCACCCCGATTGGAAATTTAAGCGACATTACTTTTCGCGCGCTCGAAGTACTGAACGCTGCGGACACCATCGCGGCAGAAGACACGCGCAACACCAAGTATCTATTGCAGCATCACGGCATCAACGACGCGCGCCTATTGGCTTTGCATCAGCATAACGAACGTGGTGCCGCCGAGAAGATCGTCACGCTATTGGACCAAGGTCTCAGCGTCGCGCTGGTGACCGATGCCGGCACACCTGCCGTGAGCGACCCCGGTGCCATCCTCGTCGAAGCAGTTCGTGCAGCAGGATTTCGTGTCATTCCCATTCCCGGTGCAAGTGCGGTCGTCACTGCGCTGTCGGCTTCAGGCTTGAGCTCACCGCACTTCTTGTTCTATGGATTCCTGCCGAACAAATCGAGCGCACGTTGCAGCGCCTTGCAGACATTAGTCGAACATCCCTACACCTTGGTGTTCTACGAAGCCCCCCACCGTATCTTGGATTGCGCCAAAGACCTGCTAGCCGTGTTCGGCGGCGAACGCGAGATCGTGTTCGCGCGCGAGATCACCAAACTGTTCGAGAGCATCCACCGCTGCAAACTCAGCGAAGCCTTGGATTGGCTGAACAGCGACACCAACAACCTGCGCGGCGAATTCGTGTTGCTGGTCTCTGCTGCCACACCCAATGAGGGATTGGATGTGGAGACGGAGAAGACCTTGTCTCTGCTGCTGGAAGAACTGCCGCTCAAACAAGCCGTGCAACTGGCGGTGAAGATCACCGGAGGCAACAAGAACGAGTTGTACGAACGGGCACTCGCCCTCAAACAACAATGAGTGAGCGGTTGTTATCCCGCCCTCCTTTGCTAAACTGCAACCCTAACGTCGAACGTCCAAAAGGTTCAAAGACATCATGCTGAACAAATTCATCTCTCTTTCTTTGCTGGCGCTGTTGAGCGCATGCGGTGCGGGCGACAAACCTGCCGCTCCGGCGGCGGCACCTGCTGCTGCCCCACCTCCACCTGAGGTCGAAGTCATCACTGTGGCTGCGGGCGATGCTACGTTCACGCAAGACCTGCCGGGGCGTGTGCAGGCTTACCGCACCGCACAGGTGCGTGCCCGAGTGGATGGCGTGGTGGAGGCGCGTCTGTTCAAAGAAGGGAGTGAGGTGAAAGCCAACTCACCACTGTTCCGTATCGACTCGCGTAGTTACCAAGCCACTGTGGATGCCGCCAGAGCGGATGCCGCGCTGACCAAAGAGACCGTCGAACGCTTGAAACGCCTGCGCGAGATCAACGGCATCAGCCAGCAAGACCTCGATATCGCCCAGAACAAAGCCAAGCAGGCTGCCGCGATCCTCGTCAAGGCGGAAGAGGACTTAGCACACGCCAATGTGCCTGCCCCCCTTTCCGGTTACATCGGTCGCGCCCAAGTCACCGAGGGCGCATTGGTCAGCAAGAGTGGCGCGACACTACTCGCCACCATCGAGCAACTCGACCCTGTCTATGTGAACTTCACCCAATCCAGTGATGAGTTGTCACGCTTGCGTCGTGCCGTTGCCACGGGGCTGTTGAAACGCGCCGATGGCGCAAAAGTCGAATTGTTGTTGGAGGACGGCAGCGTCTACCCACAGCCAGGCAGCCTCTCTTTCAGCGATCTCGCCGTCGATCCTTCCACGGGTTCGGTGTCGCTACGCGCCGAGTTCCCCAATGCGAAACGTGACCTGTTGCCCGGCATGTTCGTACGTATCCGTTTCCCGCAGGCCATCGCCGAGAACGTCATCCGTGTGCCACAACGCGCAGTGCAGTCCAACACCTCCGGTCAGTTCGTGATGGTGGTAGGTGCGGATGGCAAAGCCAACCCGCAACCGATCAAAACCGGTGGCATGGCTTCGACCGACTTCGTCATCCTCAACGGACTCAAGGGTGGCGAACAGGTCATCGTGAACGGTTTGCAGAAAGCGCGCCCCGGCACGATGGTGAAAGCGGTGCCCATCGTCGAGACGATGAAGCTAGACAAGCAACTCACCGCTCCCGCACCTTCCAAGTAAGCCGCCATGTTCGCTAAATTCTTCATCGACCGCCCCATCTTCGCGTGGGTCATCGCCATCATCATCCTGATGGCGGGGGTGCTCGCCTTGCGCGGCTTGCCGGTGACACAGTACCCACCCGTCGCGCCGCCTGCGCTGTCCGTCTCCATCACCTATCCGGGTGCTTCGGCACAGGTCATCGAAGAGACCGCTATCGCGCTCATCGAGCAGGAATTGAACGGGGTCGAGGACCTGCTCTACATGGAGTCGGCCTCCGAACTCGGTAGCGGCAGCATCACGCTGACCTACGAGACGGGCACCGACCTCAACCTCGCTTCGGTGGAAGCGCAGAACCGCGTGAAGCGGGTGGAAGCGCGTCTGCCGGAAGAGGTGCGCCGCCTCGGCATCACCACCAACAAATCGGCGCGCAACTATGTGATGTTCGTGGTGCTCATCTCGCCCGACAAGAGTCTGGATTCGGTCGGCCTCGGCAGCTTCGTGAGCGCCAGCGTGATCGACAGCGTCAAGCGTGTACCGGGCGTGGGCGAGGCAATGATGTTCGGCACCGAATATTCGATGCGCTTGTGGCTGAAGCCGGAACGCCTGCAAGCGTATGGCTTGTCGCCCGCCGATGTGTCGAAAGCGGTGCGCGCACAGAACACGCAACTGGCGATGGGTGAGTTAGGACAACTGCCCGCCGCACCCGGACAACAACTCAACGCCGTCATCGTCACCCGCAGCCGCTTGGCCACGGTGGAAGAGTTCGGCAACGTCATCATCCGCACCAATCCCGATGGCTCCAGCTTGCGCGTGAAGGATGTGGCGCGGGTCGAGTTGGGTGCGCAAGATTACTCGCGCCAATCGCGTCTGGATGCGCAGCCTTCCGCCAACATCGCCATCCGTTTGGCTCCCGGTGCGAACGCGCTGGAAACCGTTGGCGCGGTGAAGGCGCGCATGGGCGAATTGGAAAAATCTTTCCCCAAAGGCGTGACATGGATGGTGCCGTATGACACCTCCAAGTTCATCGACATCTCCATCAAGGAAGTGCTGAAGAGTCTGGCCGAGGCGTTGCTGCTGGTCGTGCTGGTTATGTATATGTTCCTTGGCAACCTGCGCGCTACGCTCATCCCCACCATCGTCATACCCGTCGCGCTCGTGGGTGCCTTGGTCGGGTTGTATCTGCTGGGTTATTCCATCAACGTGCTGACGCTGTTCGCGATGGTGCTCGCCATCGGTATCGTGGTGGACGATGCCATCGTGGTGGTGGAGAACGTTGAACGCATCATGGCGACGGAAGGACTCTCGCCGCGCGACGCGACGCGCAAGGCGATGGATCAGATCATCGGTGCCATCATCGCCATCACCTTGGTACTTTCAGCGGTGTTCATCCCGATGGCGCTGTTCGGCGGCTCCACGGGTGCGATCTATCGCCAGTTTGCAGTCACCTTGCTGCTGACCATGGGCTTCTCGGCGCTGATGGCAGTGACACTCACCCCCGCACTGTGCGCCTCCATCTTGAAGAAGGACGACGCGAAACCGCACGGCCCCTTCGGCTTGTTCTTTGAACGCGTGACCCAGCGCTACACCAAAGGAGTCGGCGCCGTGGTGCGCAAGACTGCACGTTATCTGGTGATCTACGCGGTCATCGTCGTCGCCATGGGCTGGCTGTTCACCAAGTTGCCGGGCAGTTTCCTGCCGGAAGAAGACCAAGGCTATTTCATCAACGTCATCCAACTGCCTGCCGGTGCGACGCAGGAACGCACCATGGAAGTATTGGAGCAAGTCGAGCAGCATTACCTCAAGATGCCCGAGGTGGAGCACGTCGTCGCCGTGGCGGGATTCTCCTTCTTCGGTCGCGGTCAGAACGCCGCTATCGCCTTCGTGCGCC
>JBAYTV010000211.1:0-3997 GCA_041675405.1 Sideroxydans sp.
AGAGACAGCAGACAATTTGAAGAAGAGCGGTGCGTTCTTGCCAGGGATTCGCCCCGGCGACCAGACCGCAAAGTATGTAGAAAAGATCATGCTGCGTTTGACTTTGATCGGCGCTATCTACATCACGCTAGTGTGTTTGCTACCAGAGTTCTTGGTGGTGAAATGGAACGTACCGTTTTATTTTGGTGGTACATCACTTTTGATTTTGGTGGTGGTTACAATGGATTTCATGTCGCAGGTCCAGTCCTACTTAATGACTCATCAGTATGAAAACCTGTTGAAGAAAGCTAATTTTAAGGGTGGCTTGGCGCGGTAATGGCAAAAGAGGACGTCATTGAGATGCAGGGGGTCGTTGAAGAGACTCTGCCGAACGCGACCTTTCGCGTGAAACTCGAGAACGGATTTGAAGTGCTGGGTCATGTCTCCGGCAAGATGAGGATGCACTACATACGCATCCTCGCAGGAGACAAGGTAACGGTTGAGGTGTCGCCTTACGATTTGAGCAAAGCTCGCATCGTATTCCGCGCCAAGTGATCAGATTAAGTTGAAAGAAGCAAGGAGAAGCAAATGAAAGTCCAAGCATCCGTAAAGAAAGTGTGTCGCAACTGCAAGATCGTGCGTCGCAACCGTGTAGTTCGTGTGATCTGCAGCAGTGATCCACGCCATAAACAGCGCCAAGGTTGATTGAGATAAATCGACTCTGGATGATAGAATTCGCAACTTTTTGAACGATAGGGTAGCTGCATGGCTCGTATTGCCGGTGTAAACATTCCAAACCATCAACACGCTGTGATCGCGTTGACTGCCATTTATGGCATCGGCCGCACACGCTCACAGGAGATCTGTGTAGCAGCAGGCGTGAAGACGACCACCAAGGTCAAAGATATCAACGACACAGATATGGAAAAACTGCGCGACGAAGTCGCGAAGTTCACAGTCGAGGGTGACCTCCGCCGTGAGATATCCATGAACATCAAACGTCTGATGGACTTGGGTTGCTACCGAGGTCTGCGTCATCGTCGCGGCTTGCCGTGCCGTGGCCAGCGCACACGTACCAACGCACGTACTCGTAAAGGCCCGCGTAAGTCTATCGCTGGCGCGAAGAAGTAATCTAGTAGAGGACAGTAACTATGGCAAAGCCCAGCACGAAAGTGCGTAAAAAAGTCAAGAAGAGCGTCGCCGAAGGTATCGCGCACGTTCATGCTTCCTTCAACAACACCATCGTGACCATCACCGATCGTCAAGGCAATACCTTGGCTTGGTCGACCAGTGGCGCGCAGGGTTTCAAGGGTTCTCGTAAGAGTACGCCGTTCGCAGCTCAGATCGCCGCCGAAGTGGTTGGCAAGTCTGCTGTTGAATGTGGCGTGAAGAACTTGGAAGTTCGCATCAAGGGTCCAGGCCCAGGTCGCGAATCCGCAGTGCGCGCACTGAATGCCGCAGGTTTCAAAATCACCAGCATTTCGGACATCACGCCGGTACCGCACAACGGTTGCCGTCCTCCGAAAAAGCGTCGTATCTAAGGAGCAAAGATCTTGGCTAGAAATCTTGATGCAAAGTGCCGTAAGTGCCGCCGTGAAGGCGAGAAGCTGTTCCTCAAAGCTGAGAAATGCTTCACTGAGAAATGTGCTGTAGAGCGTCGTGCTTACGCTCCCGGCCAACACGGTCAGAAGAAGAACTCCCGTCAGTCCGAGTACGGCGGTCAGTTGCGTGAAAAACAAAAGCTGCGTCGTATCTACGGCGTATTGGAAGGCCAGTTCCGTCTGACCTACAAACGTGCTGAAAAAGCGCGTGGCATCACCGGCGAAAGCCTGTTGCAGATCTTGGAATCTCGTTTGGACAACGTCGCCTATCGTATGGGCTTCGGTGGTTCCCGTGCAGAAGCCCGTCAAACCGTGCGCCACAACGGCGTATTGGTCAACGGCAAGCGTGTGAACATCCCGTCCTATACCGTTAAACCAGGTGATGTGGTCGAAGTGGTAGAAGCCGCTAAGAACCAATTGCGCTTGAAATCTTCTTTGGCTGCTGCTGAACAACGCGGCTTCCCTGAGTGGATCGATGTGGATACCAAGGGGTTCAAAGGAACATTCAAGGCTGTGCCTCAACGTTCTGAATTGCCTGCAACGATCAACGAGCATCTCGTGGTCGAGTTGTATTCCAAGTAATCCACGCGGAGTCGAATATGCCTAACAATAATCTGTTGAAGCCTCGCATCATTGACGTTCAACGCATCTCGGCGACACAAGCCAAGGTGGTGATGGAGCCGTTCGAGCGTGGCTACGGCCACACGCTGGGCAATGCCCTGCGCCGCATCCTGTTGTCTTCGATGCCCGGATACGCCGTGACCGAAGTCAAAATCGCAGGTGTGTTGCACGAATACTCGTCCATCGACGGCGTGCAAGAAGACGTGGTCGAGATCCTGTTGAACCTCAAGGGTCTGGTATTGAAGTTGCACGGCCAGCGTGAAGCGACCCTGCACCTGAAAAAATCCGGCGCTGGCGTTGTGACTGCTGCCGATATCGAAATCGATGCCGACACCGAAGTCATCAACCCTGGCCACGTCATCGCCCACCTGACTGCGGGTGGCAAGTTGGACATGGAGATCAAGGTCGAGCAAGGTCGCGGTTACGTTTCCGCAATCTCTCGCCTACAACCAGGCGCGACTCGTCCAGTAGGACACATCGCTCTGGATTCTTCGTTCAGCCCGATCTCCCGCGTCAGCTATGCTGTTGAAAGCGCACGTGTGGAACAGCGTACCGACCTCGACAAGCTGATCATGGACATCGAGACCAACAGCGCAATCGATCCAGAAGAAGCCATCCGTTATGCAGCTCGCATCCTGGTTGAGCAGTTCTCCGTATTCGCCGCACTGGAAGGCACACCAGCCCCAGTCGAGAAGCCACAAGCACCGAAGGTCGATCCTATGCTGTTGCGTCCAGTCGACGACTTGGAGTTGACTCCACGTTCTTCGAACTGCCTGAAAGCTCAAAGCATCCATTACATCGGCGATCTGATTCAGTACACCGAAGCAGACCTGTTGCGCACCCCTAACTTGGGCCGCAAATCGCTCAATGAGATCAAGCAAGTGCTGGCCGAACACGACCTGTCACTGGGCATGAAGTTGGAAAACTGGTCGGCAGTGTCCGAGAAATAAAGCTCGCTTGGTTAACGCCAGGCCAGAAAGCAAAAGAGGAAAATCATGCGTCATCGTTTAGGACTTAGAAAACTCAATCTCAGCAGCAGCCACCGTTTGGCGATGTTGCGCAACATGACCGTTTCGCTGCTGCGTCACGAAGTCATCAAGACTACCCTGCCAAAGGCTAAGGAACTGCGCCGCGTCGCGGAACCTATCCTGACGCTGGGCAAGAACCCAAGCTTGGCGAATCGTCGTTTGGCGTTTGCTCGCCTGCGCGACCGCGAGATCGTCACCAAGTTGTTCGACGAACTCGGCCCGCGCTACGCAGCTCGTAACGGCGGCTATTCCCGCATCCTGAAGTTCGGTTTCCGCAAGGGCGACAATGCTCCTATGGCATTGGTCGAACTGTTGGACCGTCCGGCAGAAGCTCAACCAGTGGAAGTCGCTGGCGAGTAAGCTGACAAAGCAAAAGCAACAAAGCACAAGGCCGGGTTCATCCCGGCCTTGTTGTTTCCAGCGATCTACTCCCGTGCGCGCGGGAGTGACAGATCACTTCAGCAGTTTCTTCAGATACGGCCCCGTCACGCTGTCCTTGTTCGCGGCGACATCCTTGGGTGAACCTTGCGCCACGATGACGCCGCCACCGTCCCCGCCTTCAGGGCCGAGGTCGATCACCCAATCCGCAGTCTTGATGACATCCAGATTGTGTTCGATGACGACCAGCGTATTGCCTTGGTCGCGCAGGGTATGGATGACTTTTAGCAGCATGTCGATATCGTGGAAGTGCAGACCGGTGGTCGGCTCGTCCAAGATGTACAAGGTACGCCCGGTATCGCGTTTGGATAGCTCCAGTGACAACTTCAC
>JBAYTV010000212.1:0-3988 GCA_041675405.1 Sideroxydans sp.
GACATGCCGATGAAGGGATCGACCAGATTGTCCGAGCCTTGTCCCTTCATATAGAAACTGCCGGTCTGCTCCCAGAAGCGATGCACATCGGACTGGAGACCGTTGCCCTCGGGTAGTTGCTTGAGCATGATCGGCATAGAGGGCGCGGCTTTGAGCGCGCTGGATGCGCGCTGACCGACCTTCATCTGCTCGGGTTTGATCTCGAACAACTCTTCGTAACCACGACGCACCACGCGCAGATTGTCCTCGACGATACGTTTGCCTTTATTGCCGAACTTGGATTCGAGCTGGTTCTCGATGGCTTTGAACAAAGTCTCTTCACTCAAGCCGGCTCGGTCCTTCACATCAGATGCGTGGAAGAACGCACCCTGGAAGGCATTGCCCTGCATACGCAATTGCAGGTCTGGGTTACTGGATTCGGCGCGCGCGATCTTGAACGCGTCAAGGTAATGCACGCGGATCTTGTGATCGACGATGTACTGCTGGGTGCGCATGGGGAAGGTCTGCCATACGGCTTCGGGGCTATCCAGATTACTCTGGATGATGAACACGCCACCGTCGTTTAGTCCTTCCAATGCATTGGTGTGCAGGAATACTTGCGGGTCGGGCGACATCACGACGTCCACGCGCGCGTATTCGCAGTTGATGCGGATGGGTTCGGGTGCGGTGGATAGATAGTAAGTGGTGGGCTGGCCCTTCTTCTCGGAACCGTATTTCGGGTTGGCTTTGATATCCCATCCCAGCAATTCGAACAAAGTCATCGCCAGGTTCTTGCCGGTGGTCACCGCACCCCAACCGCCGATGGAGTGCATACGCACAGCGATAGCACCCTTGGGTAGCAAATTGGGGTTCTCCGTGCCGCGTAGCGCCATGCCCTTGATGCCGGGGTAGGCGGCTTGCAACTCTTGTTGGCGTATCTCTTGTTTCGGATTGGCGGATTCGTCGCGCACAAAATCGACGGACAGGTAGTAGAACTTGCGGCGGATCGCACCGGGCAACATGTTCTCGACGGCAGCGATCAGCCCCTCGGGTTGCAGGTCGCGCGAACCCAAGCCGTAGCAACCGGAGTACAGCGTCGGCATGTCTTTGGCGTGTTCGTACTTGGCGTAATCTGCGTAGCATTCTTCGCGACCGTTGTGGCTGCGGCCGCCGCTTGCGCGGCTTAACATGCTCTGCATGTTAGCCTCCGCCGAAACTCCGCCTTCGGCTCCGTTTTCCATACATTTCATAATGGTGGAACGCACTTCGCGCATCAGCGGCAGGTCTTCCGAAAGTGGTTGGTCGGTACGCTCCAACACGGCCACGCCTTTCTTGCCTTTCAGTACAGACCCCAGCAGGTCGCCGGGGAAGGGGCGGAACATGGTGATATTGACCACGCCCACTTTTATCTTGCGGTTGTCACGCAACCAGTCGGCGACGGCGGCGGCTTGAACAGTCATGCTGCCTTGGCCGAGGATGAGGTAGTCGGCATCGTCGCAGCGATAGGTGTCGATGCGGTTGTATTGGCGACCGGTCAATGCTTTGAACTCTTCCGCACACTGGTCGAACAGGGCGGGGATGTGTTGGAAGAAGTAGGGACGCTGTGCGGCGACGGCTTGCATGTAGGCATCTTGGTTCTGTACCACACCGGTCTGCATCGGATTGTCCACGTCCCATGTCATGGGCACGCGACGGCGCTTTGGTCCGTACAACATCTTTTGTGCAGGTGTGGGGGTGTCGATGATGTCATCGGCATCGCCCAGGAACTCGGCCACCAGTTCGCGCTCGGGCACCAGCATCGGTTCGATCAGGTGGGTGGTGAGGAAACCATCCTGCGCCACCATCGCGGGTGTCAGTGCCAGCTCGGCTGTCTTGCGCGCGATCAAGTTGAGGTCGGCCGCACCCTGGCCGTTCTTGGCGAACACTTGGATGAAGCCGGTGTCGTCTGCGCAGTGGTAGTCGTCATGTGCACAGTGCACATTGAGGGATGTCTTGGTGATGGCGCGACAGCCCAGGTTCAGCACATAAGGCAGACGCTTGCCGACGGCGGCGTACAAAGACTCGTGCATGAAAGCCAAGCCCTGCGAGGAGGTGAAGTTCACCGCGCGGATACCCGTCATGGAAAGGCCGGCAGTGACGCCCGCAGCCGCGTGTTCGGACTCGGGCTCAATGAAGATAAGTGGTTTGCCCGCGGCGTTCAGATGGCCTTTGGCAACCTCTTCCGCCCAGTATTCGCCCATCTGCGTGGAAGGTGTGATGGGGTAGGCACCCGCACCTTGAGAGGCTTCGCGCTCCACCATGATGACCGCCGTGTTGCCGTCGATGGCATCGCGCACACCGGGATATTTGTACTGGTTCTGGGTCGCATCGGCATCCGTTGCGGTCCCAAGGAATTTGAATTGTTTTAGTTTGTTTAACATGGTCTCTCCTTTTTGGGGGCTTCTATGAATCCAAATTTCGTCGCAATACTGCGTTGCTCACAAAAAATTGCTCCTTACATATTTCATATATGCCGCGTCGCAATTTTTCGTTCGCGCCTTGTCTTGCTTAGAACTTTGAATTCATAGAAGCCCCCTTACGTCTCAGCGATAACAGGTAACGGTTCGATGCGGATGATCTTCTTGGCGGCCTTGCCCTTGCTGATATTGCTTCCTTCCATCCACACGATGGCCCCCGTGGGGCAACGCTCGATGGCTGCACGCTGTGCAGAATCGTTCTTGCTGTAATCGATGACGGCAAGTTTGTTCTTGATGCTGATGAGGCCGGGTGCGGCATCCACCACGCAACGCTCGCAGGCGGTGCAAGCCACTTCGCAGGCGGCTTCGGCGATGTCGCCGTCGGATTCGTTGCAGCAGGCCAGCCACAGTTTGTGCGACTCGACTTGAAGAGAGAAAAGGCCTTTGGGACAGACATCCACGCAGTCGCCGCAAGCCGTGCATTTATCCGCGTTCACCACGGGCAGGCTGAATCTGTCCATAGTGATGGCATCGAAGTCGCACACGTCGGCGCAATCGCCGATGCCGAGGCAACCCCAGGTGCAACTCTTGCCGCCACCCGCGACGGCAGCGGCAGCGCAGGAATTGAGGCCATCGTAGTGGGCGCGCATCTTGGCGACATGTCTGCCGCCGGCACAGGCGAGACGGGCGATACGTTTTTCGACATCGCCCATGGAGATGCCCAACATCTCAGCGATAGATAGATTCTGTGCGGGAGGATTGACGGTGCAGCGAGCGGGTTCGAGAGAACCATTGACGACTTGTTCGGCGAAGTTGCGACAACCGGCGGTGCCGCAGGCGCCGCAATTGGAATGCGGCAGCATGTCTTCTACTTCATCGATGCGGGGATCTTCGAACACGTATAAGCGTTTGCTGGCGATGGCTAGAAACAGCGCCAACAGGACGCCCAGTCCAGCCATGAACGCAAAAGCAAAAAAAATGTTGTGCAGTGTTCCCATGCTGCTCCCTGGTTGCAACGCTTGAGGCCAACGGACTGCTTTTGCTATTTTTATGATGTATAAAACTTTTCTTGCAACAAGGTTATTAAAGTTACTATCATTTGGGCAATCAATAATTTCAATTTTCATTATTAGAAAATGAAAAGGAGCGGGTAATGTCGGCAGATAAGCAGGCTTATTACAAAAACAACCGGCTCAAGCAGATGCGGGCATTCTGCCAAGTGGTGCGTAGTGGCAGTATCACCGTGGCTTCGCAGAAACTGTTCCTGAGCCAACCTTCGGTCACCCTTCAAATACAAGCACTTGAGCGCGAATTAAAAACGACCTTGTTCGAGCGCCGCGGGCCGACCATGCGATTGACCCCAGATGGGGAAGCACTCTACGCCTTAGCCGAGCCCTTGGTGCAGGGGGTGGATGGATTGCATGCCAACTTTGAAGCACAACATGGCCGCCTGGAGTCGGGCGAGTTGAACATCGGCGCAGGCGAATCGACCATTCTCTATATTTTGCCCGAGGTGGTGAGCCGCTTTACCAAAGCCTATCCGGGTATCCACC
>JBAYTV010000213.1:0-3983 GCA_041675405.1 Sideroxydans sp.
CTTGGCTGTGGCCAGTGCGGAATGGTTGGATTGGCTGCCAATATTCAGCGCACCACTAGCGCGCAATTTTCTTGAATCGGGTAGTGTGAATGATCGTTTCTTTTCGCTACTCTCTCTAATCCATATTGGCGTTCCACTTGCAATTTTCGGGCTAATCTGGATTCATACACAGCGTGTTCCTCAGGCGAAAACATCCCCACCAAAGCCACTTACGATCGGTTTGATTCTATGTCTGATTGTGCTTTCCTTGGTCTACCCAGCGTTGAGCCAGGAACACAGCGATCTTGATAGCACCGCGTTCACACTAAAATTCGACTGGTTCTATTTGTGGACATTCCCTCTTCTTTATTCTTGGGGCGGCGGCAAGGTGTGGGCATTGTCAGGTGGGATTACCGCACTCGCATTGTTGTTGCCCTTCTTGGGGTGGTCCAAACGCGGTAAGGGCGAGTACCAGATCAACACTATACCCTGTGGACATTCGCTAACATCCAAGGATGGCGAGACAGTGCTTGAAGCTGCTCTGCGGGAGGGCATCAGCCTGCCTTATGTTTGCCGCGATGGAGCATGTGGTGAATGTAAAGGTAGGATACTGAAGGGTACGGTTGACTACGGCACTTATCAGGATGGCGTACTTACTGAAGCGGAAAAGGCGCAAGGTATAGCGCTCTTCTGTTGTGCCAAACCCTTATCAGACATCGATATCGAGTGCCATGAGGTTGACCAAGGTAGGCGATTCTCCGTCAAGGTTCTGAGTTCTCGTGTGAATAAAATGGTGCGCGCTGCGCCGGATGTGATGTTGCTTGAATTAATGCTGGAAGGTGATCAGCGTATGGATTTTATGGCGGGGCAGTATGTCGCTGTTTTGCTAGAGGATGGTAGTAAACGGAGTTACTCTATTGCCAATCCGCCGCATGATTCGGAACACCTGCAACTGCATATTCGCCGCGTGGAAGGCGGGAAGTTTACCAGTCGGGTATTCAACGAGATGAAAGTCGGTGATGTGCTTCAAATTGAGGGGCCGTATGGTAACTTTCATTTGCATGAGGACAGTCAAAAACCGATCATTATGATGTCCGGGGGGTGCGGCTTCGGCTCTCTCAAAGGCATTGTGGAATATGCTTTCAATTTGGGTATAACCCGCCCTATAACATTGTACTGGGGCGCTAGAGCGCCTGAAGACTTATACTCAGACCTGCCTGAGAAGTGGCAACAGGAACATGAGAATTTTACATTTATCCCTGTTTTGTCCGAACCTAAACCGGAGCATGGCTGGAGTGGGAGAGTAGGCTTGGTGCATGAGGCTGTTTTGCAGGATCACACAAGATTGGATGACTATCAGGTTTATACCTGTGGTTCGCCGGGGATGGTTGAGGCCAGTCGTGCGCCATTCTTCGCACGGGGACTACCCGAGGATCAGTATTTTTCTGATGCATTCTTTGTTGCTTGTTACCCATCTGATGCTGTCAAAGCAACGCTCGACTCTGTGGAGGTGAAACATGAGTAAGCCAATGCAATACATAGGGCAGGCGGTGGTGTATGCGATATTTGCGGGAGTGGTCGGTTACTTCTCTTCCTTTCCGCCATACACCAATCTGTTACCGGATGAGACGCTGATAAAATTGAGCTTCAGCCATGCAGGCCAACTTAAAGAGGCGTGCCGTGAGCGTACCCCAGAAGAGATTGCCAAACTCCCCATGTATCAGCGTAAAGCAACCACAATATGTCCGAGTCGCGAACGTGCCGATGTGGTGGTTGAGCTAGAAATGGATGGGAAACAGTTGTATCACGTCGTAATGAAGCCCAATGGTTTTGCCCACAGTGGCACTTCCAATATCTACCGGCGCATCACCTTGAAGGCGGGTGTACATACGCTCAAGGCGCGTCTAAGGGATCATGCTGGTGAAGAGTTCAACTATGTGCACGAGGAAACAGTCAATCTGGCGCCGGGGCGCATCATGGTGATTGATTTTAATTCGGCAACAGGCGGGTTTATTTTTAAGAATAAGAACAAGAATATATTGTGAGGGTTGGTATGGTTTCTTTGAGTGAAAACGTGGCAAAAAATAATGATGGTGTGGATGTAACTGAAGCACAGAGTACGCGGGGGTTCATGCTCACCCTGCCGTCTGAGGATAGCCGCAGATTGGCAGCAGGCTGGCTGAAGTTAGGTATTGCATCGCTTGTAGGTGCAGGGGTGTTCGCGATCCTTCTGGTGCTTTCGCGCACTCCTTATGTTCAGGATGTCTTCCCGTGGGTGGACTTCTTTCATTCCGCGCTTGTGGTGCATGTGGATCTGTCTGTGTTGTTGTGGTTCATGGCGTTTGCAGGTGTGTTATGGAGCCTGAACTCTTCGGCCCAATTCATCAGATTTGGCTGGTTGGCACTGATTCTGGCTTGGATCGGTGCGATTGCTATTGTGTTGTCTCCGTTCGTCGAGGCAGGCACGCCGCTAATGAGTAATTATGTGCCAGTTATTCAGAGCACTTTCTTTTTCACCGGATTGATTGTATTCACTATTGGTGTGGCGGTATTGGTGCTGCGCAGCCTCATAGCTGTGCCTGCTTTCAATTACTGGCGCAGTGGAGAAGGTTCGATTCGGATCGGTTTCTATTCTGCAGCCATCACCACCGTGTTTGCGCTAGCCGCTTTCGCTTGGTCGTTCATACTTATCCCCGACTCTTACGATAGTACGCAGTATTACGACTTGGTTTTCTGGGGCGGCGGACACGTCCTGCAGTTTACCTACTTGTTGTTGATGCTGGCGGGATGGCTGTGGTTGGCCGAAGCCTGTGGTGCCAAAAACCCATTGTCGCCGCGAGTCGCATCTGGATTGCTGTTGCTCGGATTGATTCCCGTGTTCTACGTTCCGGTCATTTATCTGTCGTATGTCGGCGTGATGGGGGATTACGTCGAGCAGTTCACTCAGCTAATGAAAGTGGGCGGCGCATTTTCACCTGTACCAATCGGTTTGGCGGTGCTTTGGGGAATTTGGTCGGTAAAAGGAACTGCGGCAACTAATCCCTGGCGCGCAACGCTGTACTGTTCGATTTCGCTGTTTGCATTCGGTGCCGGTATCAGTCTGTTGATTCAAGATAGCAACACGATAATCACCGCTCACTATCATGGAACAGGCGGTGCGATCAGCTTGGCATTTATGGGGCTTACCTTATATTTGTTGCCGCGACTTGGATATCGTGAGCCGGATCTGAAATGGTCAACGCTAGTACCCTATGTATATGGCGCAGGGCAATTGTTGCACATACTCGGATTGCTTTGGTCTGGTGGTTATGGCGTTCAACGCAAGGTTGCAGGTTCCGCGCAAGCGTTGCACGGATTTGCGCAGACGGCTGGCATGGGATTGATGGGTCTGGGCGGATTGATCGCCGTGATTGGCGGCATCATGTTCTTGGTGGTGGTGTTCAAATCGATGCGTCGAAACGGATAGGTACAATGAAAGGAAATAGCTAATTTCACTTATCCGTATCGGGATTGCGCCGGTGTTTCTTGATTCACATTTTCATTATGCTACCGGTGAAGGCATCATTAAGTTGATCAAACCGAATGCGATGATGGCCAACGTCAGAATGATAAAGAAGAAGATGAAGCTGCGATATTCGAAACGAGCACCGCGTGAAACTTCTAGCCGGTCAAGTATCCAGTTAGAAACAAGGTAGAGACACGCAGCAATCAAGGTGTAGTAAATGACTTCCAATTTTATTCTCCAATATTTAAGTTAACGTCAGCCACGGAATGTGATGCCAACGCGCGATACACCCCGATTCTTGCCCTGCATTATATTCGACATCGTTGCCCACGGTATCGATGCGAGTGTGTCGAATTGATCACCCATAATAAAACCACTATTGCACACAGGGGGCTGCTCTGGCTTGACGGCATTCTCAATAAAATATTCGGTAGCAAACTCAACCCGATGTATCACTTGGGGGCACTGGGGTTCTATCTTTTCTGGGTGGTTGCAATAA
>JBAYTV010000214.1:0-3936 GCA_041675405.1 Sideroxydans sp.
CGGAAGGCAACCTGGGCTTGGCGAATGCGTTGCTTAAGCACCTCTCCGAGAAACTGCCTGTCTCACGTTGGCAGCGTGACCTCACCGACTCCACCGTGTTGCGCAACATGGGCGTGGCGATGGGTTACACCTTGCTGGCGTACGAATCCTGCCTGAAGGGTCTGAACAAGCTGGAAGCCAATCCGCAACGCTTGGCGGATGACCTGAACAATAGCTGGGAAGTGTTGGCTGAGCCGATCCAGACCGTGATGCGTCGCTTCAACGTGCCCGATGCCTACGACAAACTGAAGGAGCTGACTCGCGGCAAAGGCGGTATCAATCGCGAGAGCCTCGCCACCTTCATCCAGACATTGGATATCCCTGAGAGCGAGAAGCAACGTTTGCAGAATCTAAGTCCTGAGACCTACCTAGGAAAAGCAGCCGAATTGGCGAAGCGTATCTGACGCAACGCACACTCCAAAACAAAAGCCCGCTGATGCGGGCTTTTGTACTTTTACCACCCAGAAGAACTTAGTGGTGATGACCGCCTTCACCGTGTACGTGACCATGGGTCAGCTCCTCTGCGGAAGCAGCACGCACCCCGGTGACAGTTCCAGAGAAGACCAATGACTTGCCTGCCAGCGGATGGTTGCCATCGACCGTCACTTCATCGTCGTTCACTTCGGTGACGGTGTAGAGCATGAAGTCTTCGTCATCGTCACCTTCTGCACCACCTTCGAACTGCATACCGACCGCGACTTCCTTGGGGAACATGTCACGCGGTTCAGCACGCACGAGTTCGTGCTCGTATTCACCGAAAGCATCATCCGGCTCCATGCTGACAGAGAACGTATCTCCGATCTTCTTACCTTCCAGCGCCTCTTCCACAGTCGGGAAGATACCGTCATAACCACCATGCAGGTAACTGATCGGGTCACCTGCCTTTTCGATCACGGTGCCGTCAGCGTCCGCAAGTTGATAGGTGAGCGAGACAACTGCGTTCTTTGCGATCTTCATTTCATTTCCTTTACCAGTTTTAAAATATCTTGAGCATGTCCATGCGCGTGCACGGCATAAAGGGCATGGCGTAACTTGCCCTGTTTGTCGATGATGAATGTTGAACGTTGAATAGATAGCTTCTTATGTCCATCCACTTCTTTTTCATACATCACGCCATATTTCTTGCACACACGCGCTTCGGTATCGGACAACAACAATACGGAAAGCCCGTGTTTATCGCGGAAGCACGCGTGACTGATACATTCATCACGACTGACACCGACCACGATGGTGTCGTATTTTGCAAAATCCTCTTCATGGTCGCTGAACTCGTTCGCTTCCATGGTGCACCCAGGCGTGTCGTCCTTGGGGTAGAAATAAAGAACAACGTTGTGCCTTCCCTGCTGCCCAACCAACTTGAATGATGCCATGTCAGCATCGGGTAGCTCGAAATGTGGCGCATCCATCCCAGCTTGTAGTGGTGCAGCTTGTTGTTGTGGCATGCCGTCCTCCTAGTCCACATTCTATCTAATTTTCAATATAGGGCATGGCGTAATTTACTTTTCAATAATTGTTGCAGGGCTATAATCTAGGCATGAAAAACACTCTACTTGGCGGAATCACTCCGCAACAATTCCTGCGCGATTATTGGCAAAAGAAACCTTTGCTCGTCCGTCAGGCTGTGCCCGGATTCAAAGGCTTACTCGACCCGCAAGGGTTGATCGATCTCGCCTGCACTGAGGATGCGCAAGCACGCTTGGTCACCCAACAACGTGGCAAGTTCGGCCTGCAACATTCACCTTTCACCCCGGCCGATTTCAAAGACTTCGGCAAAGCCAAGTGGTCTGTCCTGGTGCAAGGCGTGAATCACTTCCTGCCGGAAGCGACGGAACTAATCAAACGCTTCAATTTCATCCCGCACGCTCGACTCGACGACCTGATGGTAAGTTACGCCCCCAAGGGCGGTGGTGTCGGCCCCCACTTCGATATCTATGATGTCTTCCTATTGCAGGGTTACGGCCATCGTCGTTGGCAGATATCCACGCAAGCCGACCAGACATTGATCGAAGGTGCGCCGCTACGCATCCTGAAGGATTTCAAAGTCGAACAAGAGTGGGTGTTGGAGCCGGGAGACATGCTGTATCTGCCGCCACAGTGTGCACACAACGGCATCGCGGAAGATGACTGCATGACTTATTCGATCGGCTTCCGCACACCGTGGTATCAGGAGCTGGCAGAACAGTTCTTGGTCTATCTGCAAGACCGCATCGAGATCAAAGGAAACTACGCCGACCCCGATCTGAAACTACAAAAACATCCGTCCGAGATCGGGCCGGAGATGCTCAAACAGGTCGCCGACACCATCCGCAGGGTGAAGTGGGACGACGAGGATGTGGCTAACTTCTTAGGCTGCTACCTTTCAGAACCCAAGTCACACGTCTTCTTCGATACACCGAACAAGCCATTGCCTGCAACCAAGTTCGTACAGGCCGTAGAAAAATCTGGTGTGACACTCGATCTGAAGTCGCAGATGCAATGCTATGGCAGCACCTTATTCATGAATGGAGATGCGTGCCCAGTAAGCAAAGCCGATTATCGTCAGTTGCGTGAATTGGCCGACACAAGAGCACTGACTGCCGGCACAAAACTCAGCGCTGGCAGCAACGGATTATTGTACGAATGGTATCTGGACGGATTCCTGGCACCCACAAGGAGGCGTTGATCATGAGTGACGATGCGCTACAGCACACCCTGTTCGATGGCACGATCGACTACATAGAGGCTCTGGATACAGTGTGTGCCTCGGCAAGCCACACCCTGAATATCTTCGAGAAGGACTTCTCTGACATTGGCTTCAACTCTGAAGCGCGGTATCACGCATTACGACATTTCCTTCTGGGCAGCACGACTAGCCGATTGCAGCTACTGGCGCACGACCCTCAACATCTGGTGCGTTATTGTCCACGTATGATGCTGTTGTTAAAAGAGTTCAGCCACAGCATGGATATTTTCCAAACTCCCGCCCACATGAAAGGTGTCACCGAACCTTTCGCTGTGGCCGACAACGCCAACTATGTCCGCCGCTACCATTTCGATGATGCTCGCGGACTGCTCGCCAAGAACGACCCCGAAGGAGCACGCCTACTCAATTCACGTTTCCAAGAGATGTGGCAAGCTTCCCACCCCGGCGCGACCCCGACCAGATTAGGTCTATAACACCCTAGCATTTCCCCTTGGGGTTGGTAGAATACCGCGCCTTTTGCGGTGGGAGGGTGGCCGCAAAGGTTACTGATGACCCTCACTTGATGACTTTAATATTGACTCTAGGAAATAACATGAAATCTGCTTTGATCGCTGTTCTGGTTGCTTTGTCTCTCGTTGCTTGTGGCAAGACTGAAGTCGCTGCTACTGCTCCAGTAGTTGCTACTACTCCAGTAGTTGCTGAAGTTGCTTCTGGTGTTGCTGCCGCTGCTTCTGGTGTTGCTGCCGCTGCTTCTGGTGTTGCTGCCGCTGCTTCTGCTGTTGCTGCTGAAGTTGCTGCTCCAGCAAAGCACTAATCCTTGCTGCTACAGCATCGATAAAAAGCCGACGCAAGTCGGCTTTTCTACGTCTATCGCTCTCACGCGACCTCGCGCCAATCCAATCCTTGCTGTTGATCAGCCACGGCGACCCAATCCTCAGTACAACCCAGGACCCCACTCAATGCTGTTACCGCCAGTGATGGTAGATTGTTCTGCTGACTCAAGTGCGCTGCCACGATGTGTTGCAAGCTGCTGTTATCCAAGTGCGATAACAAGGTGGCAGCTTGCTCGTTGTTCAAATGTCCGAAACGCCCTGCGGTTTCAACCGGTCGATGCAACAAGTTGGTTAAATCGTTCAGCGGGTGTTTCATAGTTTAACGTCTTCCTTGGACGCTGATTCAATTTCCTCGCCACGCCATTGAGTTGGGCTTGTGAG
>JBAYTV010000215.1:0-3933 GCA_041675405.1 Sideroxydans sp.
TACCAGATACTGCATGGCAACCTGCGCGGCGCCATCGAACAACTGGAACTCGCCAAACGCGCGGGCAACGACTACTACCAACTCTCCACCATCGAGACCGAGTTGAAACAGTATCGCGAGATCATCGAAGCACAACGCAGCAAGAAGAAATAAAAAGCCGCACCAGCCGCTATAATGCCGCCAACCCGCAAAGGAACAACGACATGCGCCCATCCATAGCACTGCAACAACACCGTGAAGCGATTCGTGAGATCGCGTTGCGTCATCGCGTTCTCAACGTGCGCGTGTTCGGTTCTGTGCTGCATGGGGATGACACCGAAGACAGTGACCTCGACCTGTTAGTTGAACCATCTAAGGAAACGACGCTGATGGATATCGCCAAGATACAAGTGGAAGTATCCAAACTACTCAATGTCAGCGTGGACGTATTGACCCCCAACGCCCTGCCTGACAAATTCCGTACGCAAGTGATGACTGAAGCCGTAATGGTATAAGCAAGGCCGACCCACTCCGCATCCCTGATTATCTAGAACACATACTCGAAGCTATCGAGCGCATCGATCTTTATTTATCTGACACTGATGAAGTCGCTTTTCTGAACGACCAGAAGACACAAGATGCCGTCGTGCGCAATTTTGAAATCATTGGCGAAGCGGCACACAACATCGAGCGATACCACACCGCATTTGCAACCGCACATCCAGAAGTTCCGTGGTCAGCTGTGTATGCCATGCGCAACAGAGTTGCACATGGCTACTTCAAAGTTGATTTGGAAATGGTATGGAAGACGATCCATACTGAACTGCCAGACCTACACAACCAAATCAAACAACTGCTTCAGCATATTCGGTAGCGCTTAGAACTGGTGACCATTTGTCACCAGTTACCTCGCCCACATTGGGATGATGACTTAAGCGGCACCTCTCTACGCTTACTTCTTCTCTACACGCTTCCGCTGAGTCGGCGGCAAATAGTTCTTACCACTCACCACCTTCTTGCCCGTCTTTGATTCCAACTCCAAGCGGGCTTTCTTGGCGATGCCGCCGCCTGTCTTGGCCGCCACTGCGTTCTCATTCAATCCTGTTGCTTCCGCGCTCTCGGCTATTTGACGCGTAGATAACTCTGCCAATGCAGTGAAGATCAACTCTGCTTCACTCATGTGATCTCGCAGATTTTGTGTCTGCAAACCTTTCATCTGCTTGTGCGCTTTGACATCGACCTCGGCCCATTCTTGATGAATGATGTTGGTGAGAATGGCGAACTCATCCCCCTTCTCGATCTCGTGATTCGCCCAATAATCGGTCAGCTTGTTGCGTGTCTCCTGCCCTGTCATGCGTTGCTGTATCCACTTCTCGCTCCGCCCATGCTTCTGCCAAGTCTCGCGTGCACGTTCCAGCGAAAGCGCTGGGTCAGCCATCTCTTGCATGCGCTCATAGCCCACCTTCGCTAGCCACAACTTGATTGGCTCCGCTTTCGGACTAGGTACAGACTGCACCAGCCGCAGCAACGTCTCGGCAGTCGCCACATCGGTTAGGCGCTGCTTGCCATCTTCGGCGGTCATTTTCAACTGGTGACAATTTGTCACCAGTTGACTTCCCTCCTTGTCCAGCCGTTCTTTCAGCTTGTTCCAGTATTTACGTGCCGTCTGATAGTCCGTGTGCTGTGTCAACACCTGCACGATATCCACCACCGAGAACCACCAAGTCTCACTCGCCTCGTCATACACGCGGCGTATCTCATATTCTTCAAAGAGCGCGGGCTGTGGCTTCATTTGCCTCTCCCCAATTTCTTCAAAGCAGGCGGCAAATGATTCTGTTGGCTCACCACTCGCTTGCCGCTCTTATCCTCTAGCGCCTTGCGCGCATTCCCCGCAATCGTGCCGCCTTCTTTAGCTGCCTGTTGATTATCGACAAAGCCCTGCGCATCTTTGCTCCGTGCTATCTCTGTCGTACCAGCCTCGCCCAGCATCGTGAAGATCAATTCCAAATCGGTCATGTGGTCGCGTAGATTATTGCCCGTCTTCACCTTATTCAGACCTTTCAACTTGCTGTGCGCATCGGGCGTGACACCAAAGGTAGCGCGGGCGATCTCTGCGGTGAGAATGGAATACTCCTTGCCCTCCTGCACACCGCGCTGCTTCCACTCATCCGTCAACTCACCGCGAATAGCAATCGAGCGTAAACGCTTCTCAATCCATGCCTGCGTATAACCCTTGGCCTGATACAACTCGCGCGCACGCGCACTAGCCAATTCTGGATTCTCGATCTCCATCACCCGCTCATAACCCACCTGCGCCAGCCAGCGCTTGAATGGCTCCGCCTTGGGGGAGGGGATGGATTGGATGATGCGGAACAGGCCTTCGGTATTGGCGCAATTTACTCGCTGCACGCCGCCCTCCGTTTCAACTCGAAGGGGGGTGGCAATTTGCCCCCACCCTTTGGCTAACTCCTTGTCGCGACGACGCAAATCTTTGACATAGCCCTCTGGCTGAACCGAATCAGTGAGAACTGACACCACATCCACAATGGCAAACCACCACTCCTCATTGTGCCAAGTACGGCGGATAGCCTTCTCTTGAAAGACCACAAGATGGTTTTCGGGTAAATCAGGTGAGGCAAGGGTTTTACTCATGAATCACTCCTCCTAGTTCGCATTGCTTCACAAGCCCAAAGCTGAAAAAACAATGCGCAGAACGACCACCACATCCTAGAGAACGAACGTTCTGATGTCAACCGCAATCGCCTTTAGCTGCCGCATCGCCCGCAAAGAAGCATGCACCGCACACACCCGCGCTAGAATGGCCGCCCTCCCCGCTCAGCGGAAAAAACAAAACCACACCATGACCGAAGAACGCCTAGAGAACATCGAAACCAAACTCAGCTTCCAAGAAGACCTGGTGGAAGAACTGAACAAGACCGTGTATCAGCAACAACAAAAGATCGAACGACTGGAAGCCATGTGCCAATCACTCGCACAACACGTGCAGTCACTATCAGCAGCAAGGAATGATGGTGGCATGCTGACGAACGAGAGGCCGCCGCATTATTGAAAGGAAGCGCCCTTGTTTGAAACGAAAGGCCTCGCAGCAATGCGAGGCCTTTTACTTGGATCTTCCATAAACAAGGTAAATGGTAGATCATCCGACCTGTTTCGCCATATCCCACAAATGACGCTGTATAAAGCCGCGCCTGAAATTGCTGGTTGCTGCGTCAACATTTTTTGCGAGGCCTAAGTGATAAATCCGAACCCAGCCAAAATTGAGGACATTCTCAACTCATCAATTCGATTTGAGGTACCTAGATACCAAAGGGAATATAAATGGGGCAGAAGCGAAGCTGTCGAATTTATCGAAGACATAAAAGGGTATGCAGAATCTGAAAAGGGCAGCTTGTTTTTAGGCACCGTCATCTTCGATATTTCCGAGGAGTCTAAAAAGCTATACCGAATTGTTGATGGCCAACAGCGCCTTACCACTATTGTTCTTTTACTGATTGCTTGCCGGAACGTTGCTAAGCAAATCAATGCAGTAAATCTGGCAACTCTTATTCAAAATAAGATTTCGTTTACTGACCCAACAACTGCCGAATCATTAGGATGCAGATTAATTTCCTCTGACTCAATTCGAGATGTTCTCGAACACATCGCCAAATATGATTGGAATGGCGAATTCCCCATCAAAGTCGGAAACAAACAGGTCAAACGCCAAGTCAATCGAATCAAGCCCATTTATGACTATTTCATTAGCGAGATAAAACACTTTGATCAATTTTCACTTGGCAGATTTTTGAGGGCCGTTTACAACGCGTATGCCGTAAGAATAGATATCCAAGATGACATGGAAGCTTTCAGCATTTTTGAAAGAACAAATGCCCGTGGCATCGACTTGGAAGCATCCGACCTTTTGAAAAACTATCTTTTCTCACAAGGTGTCGA
>JBAYTV010000216.1:0-3932 GCA_041675405.1 Sideroxydans sp.
CTCCATGGTGTAAGTCGCACGACCCTGGGTCGCGGAACGCAGCGAAGTCGAGTAACCGAACATCTCAGACAAAGGGACCTCCGCCTTGACGGTCTTGCCACCACCGATCATATCGTCCATGCCCTGCACCATGCCGCGACGAGACGACAAGTCGCCCATCACAGTGCCGGTGTAGTCTTCCGGCGTCTCCACCTCGACCGACATCATCGGCTCCAGTAGCACAGGGCTAGCCTTGCGCATACCATCCTTGAATGCCATGGAAGCGGCCATCTTGAAGGCGTTTTCGTTGGAATCAACATCATGGTATGAACCGTCGAACAAAGTGACCTTCACATCGACAACGGGGAAGCCAGCCAACACGCCGCTAGGCAATGACTCGCGCAAACCCTTTTCAACGGCAGGAATGAATTCGCGCGGAACCGTACCACCCTTGATCGCATCAATGAACTCGAAACCCTTGCCCGTTTCGTTCGGCTCCATCTTGATCCACACGTGACCGAATTGACCGCGACCACCCGTTTGCTTGGCGTACTTACCTTCAACCTCAACCGGCTTACGGATCGCTTCACGATAGGCCACTTGCGGTGCACCCACGTTCGCCTCAACGCCGAATTCGCGCTTCATGCGATCAACCAGGATTTCCAAATGCAGCTCGCCCATGCCGGACATGATGGTCTGACCAGACTCCTCATCCGTACGAATACGGAAGGAAGGATCCTCAGCAGCCAAGCGGCCAAGCGCGATACCCATCTTCTCTTGGTCGACCTTGGTCTTTGGCTCAACCGCAACGTGGATGACCGGCTCAGGGAATATCATGCGCTCAAGAATGATAGGTTTGTTCACGTCACACAGCGATTCGCCGGTAGTCACATCTTTCAAACCGATACAAGCAGCGATGTCGCCGGCCAAGATCTCGTCAACTTCCAAACGATCGTTCGCATGCATCTGTACGATACGACCGATACGCTCTTTCTTGCCGCGAACGGGGTTATAAACCGTGTCGCCTTTTTTCAGCACGCCAGAGTAAACACGTACGAAAGTCAGCTGCCCCACGAACGGGTCTGTCATCAACTTGAAAGCAAGCGCAGAGAAGCTCTCGCTGTCATCCGCTTTACGAGTGATGGGCTCGCCTTCTTCGGTCATGCCCGTCACATCGGGGATATCCACCGGTGATGGCAAGAACATGATGACCGCATCCAACATGCGCTGAACACCCTTGTTCTTGAATGCAGAACCGCACAGCATCGGCTGGATCTCACAAGCGATGGTGCGCGTGCGGATACCCAGGATGATCTGCTCTTCGGTCAATTCACCGTTTTCCAGATACTGATTCATCAGATCCTCGGATGCCTCGGCAGCCGTCTCCACCAACTTGCCGCGCCACTCGCTGGCAGTCGCCACCAGTTCAGCCGGTATCTCTTGGTACTCGAATTTCATGCCCTGGGAAGCTTCATCCCAGATGATCGCTCGCATCTTGATCAAATCCACAACGCCGGTGAAACCTTCTTCAGCGCCGATAGGGATCACCAGAGGAACCGGATTGGCACGCAGACGCGTTTGCATCTGAGTAACGACCTTGAAGAAGTTCGCGCCGGTACGGTCCATCTTGTTGACGAACGCCAAACGCGGAACTTTGTATTTGTTAGCCTGACGCCAAACCGTCTCAGACTGTGGCTGCACACCACCTACCGCGCAATACACCATACAAGCGCCATCCAATACGCGCATAGAGCGCTCGACTTCGATCGTGAAGTCGACGTGCCCCGGCGTATCGATGATGTTGAAACGATGCTCCGGGTAGGAATTGTCCATGCCCTTCCAGAAACAGGTCGTTGCAGCGGAAGTGATGGTGATACCGCGCTCCTGCTCTTGCTCCATCCAGTCCATCGTGGCCGCACCATCGTGCACCTCACCGATCTTGTGGCTCACACCCGTATAGAACAGGATGCGCTCGGTAGTGGTTGTCTTACCCGCATCAATGTGCGCACTGATGCCGATGTTGCGATAGCGGTCGATTGGTGTTTTGCGTGCCACGATAAATTACCTAAATGAATATTCTTATTAGAAACGGAAGTGCGAGAACGCCTTGTTAGCATCAGCCATGCGGTGAACTTCTTCACGCTTCTTGACTGCACCGCCGCGACCTTCGGACGCGTCGATCAGCTCGCCGGCCAAACGCATACCCATGGACTTCTCGCCACGCTTACGCGCGAACTCTTTCAACCAACGCATCGCCAAAGCCATACGACGGGAAGGACGCACTTCGACTGGCACCTGGTAGTTGGCACCACCGACGCGGCGGCTCTTCACTTCGACTTGAGGCTTAGCATTGCTGATCGCCAGATTGAAGACCTCGATCGGGTCTTTGCCGCTCTTCTTGGCAACTTGCTCCAGCGCGCCGTAAAGGATGCGCTCAGCAACCGACTTCTTGCCCGCTGTCATCAATACATTGACGAACTTGGACAGATCTTGGTTGCCGAATTTTGGATCGGGAAGGACTTCGCGCTTGGGGACTTCTCTGCGTCTTGGCATATCTATACCTCAGTTATATCTGTAATTCGGAATTACGCTTTTTTCGGGCGCTTCGCACCGTACTTGGAGCGAGACTGCTTACGATCCTTCACGCCAGCCGTATCCAAGCTGCCGCGCACCATGTGGTAACGCACACCCGGCAAGTCCTTCACACGACCACCGCGCAACAAGACCACGCTGTGCTCTTGCAAGTTGTGGCCTTCACCACCGATGTAGGAAATGACCTCAAAACCGTTAGTCAGGCGCACTTTCGCGACCTTACGCAAGGCAGAGTTCGGCTTTTTCGGTGTCGTTGTATAGACACGGGTACAAACGCCGCGTTTTTGCGGGCTTCCCGCAAGCGCAGGGACCTTGCTCTTGATGACTTCCGTCGTACGAGGCTTGCGCACTAACTGGTTGATAGTTGGCATTATTTATCTTCGCTTCCTGAAAACTTGGTTATTTAAACGTTACTTTTTCAATACAAAACTGCTCAAAACCGGCATTCGGACTACGCTGAACAGAAATGCGCGGACTAAAAAGACCGCGCATTCTATTGACGTAGCGTATGCCTGTCAAGACAACTAGACGCCTTCTTGCGCTTCTGTCGTGCTTTCCACTGTGGCCGATACTGAAGTTGCGGCCACATCCAAGCCTAAACGCTGCTTGCGACGCAGTACGTGGTAAGCCAAGCCGGTACCGGCCGGGATCAAACGACCCACGATGACGTTCTCCTTCAGACCGCGCAACTCGTCCTTCTTGCCCATGATGGCTGCTTCGGTCAACACACGCGTCGTCTCTTGGAAAGACGCAGCGGAGATGAACGAATCGGTAGACAAGGAAGCCTTGGTGATACCCAGCAACATGTATTGGAAGGTCGCAGGCTGCTTACCCAAAGCAACGACGCGCTCGTTCTCTTCCAACAACGAAGCACGCTCAACTTGTTCCTTCGGAATAAAGGTCGTATCGCCTTCATCCAAAATCGCCACGCGACGCAACATCTGACGCACGATGACTTCGATGTGCTTGTCGTTGATCTTCACGCCTTGCAAGCGATACACGTCCTGCACTTCGTCAGTCACATAGCGCGCTAATGCTTCGATACCCAACAGACGCAGGATGTCATGTGGATCAGCCGGACCGTCCACGATCATTTCACCTTGATTCACCACTTGGCCGTCATGCACCAACACATGCTTGTCCTTGGTGATCAAGAATTCGTGCGCTTCACCGTAGGTGTCGGTGATGACCAGACGTTGCTTGCCTTTGGTCTCTTTACCGAACGAAGCCGTACCAGTGACTTCGGCCAACATACCCGCATCTTTTGGCGAACGAGCTTCGAACAACTCAGCGACACGCGGCAGACCGCCGGTGATGTCTCGCGTCTTCGAACTTTCCTGCGGGATGCGTGCCAACACATC
>JBAYTV010000217.1:0-3931 GCA_041675405.1 Sideroxydans sp.
GGGCGCTTCTATAAATTCAAAGTTCTAAGCAAGACAAGGCGCGAACGAAAAATTGCGACGCGGCATATATTTGATATGTAAGGAGCTATTTTTTGTGAGCAACGCAGTATTGCAACGAAAGCGCAGCTTCAGTGAAGACTAACCTTCAGGTTATGTCGCAACTAAATTTGGATTTATAGAAGTGCCCTTCATTGTGATCACACTCCCGCTAGTAGCAAACGAACATCTTCAGCCAACCAAGCAGAGCTTTGTGCCAGTGGTGCACGTAATCTGACCTGACCTTTGGGGTCAATCAGAAAAGTGCCGACGCTGTGATCCACGGTATAGCCGGAAGCGCTTGGCTGTTTTTGATAGGCCACATGAAACGACTTTGCCACTTGCGCAGTCGCTTGCGCATCGCCATACAGGCTGAGGAATGACGGATGGAAAGCAGGAGCGTATTGCGCCAGCATCTTCGGTGTGTCGCGTTCAGGATCGACCGTGATGAATATGACCTGCACTTTGTCGGCATCCTTGCCCAGTATCTGCATCGTTTGCGCCAGATCAGCCAAGGTGGTCGGGCATACGTCAGGGCAGTGCGTGTAGCCGAAGAATAAGGCCACCACCTTGCCTTTGAAATCACCGAGTGAACGTGGCTGTCCGTTGTGATCGGTCAAGTGAAAATCAGCTTGTGTAAACGCATGGCTGACATTGCTAGCATGAAAGGGTGACGGTAATTCTTGCTTTTCACAGGCGCTGAATAGGCTGAGGGCAAGAAAAAGTAGGGTGTAACGCGCAAGCATGGGAACTCCTTTAGTTTCTGCAAAAATGAGCATGCGATGGGGCTAGCTTATTGCCGAATCGTATCTGGTTTGTGCACGTTGTCGAGCCAGCTCATAAATCTTACTCAAATCCTCGATATCAATATCAAGTGCACTGTCTGATTGTGCCAGCACCCATTCTAGATCGGCATGTTCCGGAGTAATGACGACTGCCGCACTAGGAGGAGGCGGTGCAGTAGCAGGGGCTTGCATATGTGGGTAATATCTGCGCGGTATCGCATTGTTGATGAGCAATGCCAGAACCAGCATGATGAGCGTATTGGCGACCACGATCGATGCCGTTCCAAGTAGTCCTATGAGTTGGAACTGACTTGCACCCAACACCAGCGTCAGCGCAGTAGCAGCTCCCGGCGGGTGTAAGCAATTCAGTAGATACATCAGAAAGATAGCACTACCAACAGCAACACCGGCAGCCAGAAATGGATCGCCGATATACGCCATGCTCAACCCTCCGCATATCGCCGAGAACAGATGCCCTCCCACCAGATTCCACGGTTGTGCGAGCGGGCTATGCGGTACGGCATACAGGAGCACCGCAGAGGCTCCCATCGACCCTAAGAGCAGAAGCGTAACTGGCGGTTGTGCAAGGAAATGCAGTCCCCAAGCCAACAGGGAAATAGCCAAGCCGCCCGCCAAGCCGCTACGCAATTTTTCAGCGAAGGGTGCTTGAACAGGGTGAGGCGAAAATGATTTTAAGAAGGCGGAGAGTTTCATCTTATTTTGATTGATAGGGTTCACTTGAAAATATTCAACGCGCCTAGTTTATCTACTGATACGTTCTAGATTCTTCCGATATACCTTGATCGCAGTGAATACAGCCGTGCCGAGTAAAATTCCCTGTAGCAATAGTCCGAGTATGACTGCCCACACCGCCGCATTCCATAACAGCACGCACGCGGTAGCCGCCAGCGTACCTAACTGTAAGCGGTAATGCCACCACATCCAAGGTTCCGGAATGATTTGTTTCATATTTGGAACACCACTTTTCATTCCCCCGCGAAATAGATGGAACCACACTAGGAAAGGAATGATCTTGTACAACATGCCATGGATGACGGACAACGAAAACCCCAGCAGGAATGCCAGCACGGAAAGCACTCGCAGGTGGGGGGCTGTTGCAGGATAGAGTAGTTGTGCAAGTGAAAATAGCGCGGCGAGCAGTAGCGAAATCATACCCAGGCGATAAAAGCTCAATGTGGCATCCGGAACACGACGGCGGCGCTGCCATTGCAGTTTAAGAGTAATGACGGCAAAACAGCCCGCTAGCAACCAGAATATGCATTCCGTGACAATGCCTAACCAGTATGGATAGGGATCAAGAAAGAGTATTAACGTACTCACCAATATAATGGCAAAGATGGCGGGGGCTAATACCTTTGTCAGCCATTTCGGATAGTTTGGTGTGAGTTGAAACATGGGTACGACCTGGTAGGACACCCCGACGATCAGCAGCATGACCCATCCGCTCAACGAAAGCCGGATATGTGCGCTTGCCAAATCAACGAAAGGAATGCTTGCTCCCATGGCGTAGCCATGCGCCAGGAACATGCCTAGTGCAATGCCCAGCACGAGTGCGATGACGGCCAGAATGAGTGCGGTTCTGGTGACGTTACGTGCGCTGGCGCGTACCAGACTGATGAGGCTGGCAACGATAAAAACTATAAACGCAGTACCAAGCAGGGGCCATGCAAGTGAAAGAAACGATGGCGATCCCAGCATAAACCCGGAGCACAATGCCAGCGTACCCAACAGCAGTGTAGGCAATGTGACCATTGCCACCTGTTGAGAGGCGGGCATCTTGCTGCCGACCAATACTGGCAAGATTTGCTGCATCGCACCGAACATCACTGTAGCCATGAATCCTAGGGTGAGGCAATGCGTGGCAGCGAGCAATGCGGGGGTGTGCGGGTTCTTAAACGGGTCGCCTCCTTCAATCGCCAGCATGAGGGCGGCCAGCACAAGGAATAGCGGAGCCAAAGCGAAGAAGCTGAACGGTATGGAGATCGGCGGCGACTGATCAGTGCTGAGCGAGGCGATTCTCATACGGTGTGAAGAATTTTGATCTGAAAAGACTCACCTGCCTGCACCGATGTTTGCCAAGTAAAGCCTGCCTCGCGTAATGCATCATAGAGTGGGAAGGGTTCGCGATGAATCGTTACCAATAGGGACTTATCCCTAGGCAACGTTTGCAGTGCCTGCATGATATTGATGAAAGGCTCCGGTGGCGGCAGTCCGCGCACATCGAGCTCGATGCTGTCTCCCATTGCAAACTCTTTCAGAGGGACTGTATTCGCAGGAGCAGAGCATCTCGCTGAGATGCCAAAAACTGATCGGTCATGGGGTAAAGAATTTGTTCCTCTTTGTGATTGTGCTGTTGCATCACGATGAGCAGGGTTTCCGAAACACCCGCGTAATTTTCCGCATCTTTGGCTTCGATAGAGGCAGACATCTGTTCGAAAAGGTCCTTCATTTGTGCATGCTCCATCAGCATGACTTGCACCGGCCCGGCAGGCCCGCCGGACGCCTTTAAGGCAGGGAAGAGGATTTCTTCTTCCGCGCCAAAATGCTTGTCCATGGCTTGCTGAAAACGGCCAAAGGCACTACCTGCCTCATTCCATTGATTATTTAGCACGGCTTCCTCGGCGCGGGCGAAGGCGTCATCGCAAGTCCTATGTGCGGCAGACATATATTCAAGAATGGTTCTCATCGCAATATCCTCGTTTTATCTGTGGTTAGAGTTGTAATATTTTCTAAGCGAACGGTGTTTTACATTGTAAAATAAATATGCATGAACGGTACATGTTATAGCTTATATTTTTATGGCTACCCAAATTAACCGAAAACATTGTCAATAACTCAAACTTTAAGGACTACAAAATGAACCACAGCTGCGCCAATACTCTCACCCCAGACTTGCGTTACCCGTTCGATGCCCGTGGTGTCGCCAAGCGTTTTCGTCATGCCGCCATTTTTGGCGCGCTCGATTCCTTGAATCCCGGCGAAACCATGCTTTTCGTGAATGACCATGACCCACTACCGCTGCTTAACCAATTGCTGCAACGTTACGGAGACAAGATCGCAATCAACTATGTCGCTCGTGAACCTGGTCA
>JBAYTV010000218.1:0-3931 GCA_041675405.1 Sideroxydans sp.
ATGTCTTGTGTCTTGGTGTCGCGACGGCGACGGAAGGTCAAGGCGATCGCCGCCACCATGGCGACCAGCAACAACACTGCTGCCAGCTCGAACGGATACACGTAATCTGTGTAGATCAAACGCCCAAGTTCTTTTGTGTTGTCGTAATCGGCTGCATGCTTGATGGCGGTCATGCCGGCACCCGTTGATTTATCGCCCAACACGTAAACCATCTGCACCACGATAAGCGCTGCCAGCATGGCTCCGACCGGAAGCCACTGCCAGAATCCTTTGCGTAGCTGTTCCAGATTGATGTCCAGCATCATCACCACGAACAGGAACAACACCATCACCGCCCCCACATACACCAACACCAGGGTGATCGCGAGGAACTCGGCTTCCAGCAACAACCAGATACCCGCACTGCTGACGAAGGCCAGCACGAGGAACAGAACCGCATGCAAGGGATTGCGCGCTGTGATGACGCGCAGTGCGGCGAACACGGTCACCGCAGCGAACAAGTAGAACAAGATGGTTTCAAAGTTCATGTGGCTTCCTCTAGTTACCGATACTTGGCATCGGCGGCACGGTCTTTGGCGATCTGTTCTTCATGCTTATCGCCCACGGCCAACAGCATCTCTTTGGTGTAATACAGATCGCCACGCTTCTCGCCGTGATATTCGAAGATACGCGTCTCGACGATGGCATCGACAGGGCAGGACTCTTCGCAGAATCCGCAGAAGATACACTTGGTCAGATCGATGTCGTACTGGGACGTACGACGCGAGCCATCGGCACGTTCAGCCACTTCGATCTTGATGGCCATTGCAGGACACACGGCTTCGCACAACTTACAAGCGATGCAGCGCTCTTCACCGTTGGGGTAACGGCGCTGTGCGTGCAAGCCACGGAAACGGTAGCTCTGTGGTGTCTTCTCTTCCGGATACTCGATGGTGATGTGGCGCGCAAAGAAATACTTGCCCGTCACCGACATGCCTTTGAGCAACTCCAGCAGCAGGAAACTCTTGAAGAATTTGATTAGTTTATTCATGGTTTTCCCCTAAATATCCTGTCGTTGACCGCTTACCACAGCCAATAGGGAGTCTGCATCCACGCCGCGACCACCACGACCCAGATCAAAGTGAGCGGAATGAATACCTTCCAGCCCAGACGCATCAACTGGTCATAGCGATAACGCGGGAACGTCGCGCGGAACCACAGAAAGATGAACAGCATGGCGGACATCTTGCCCAACATCCAGATCAACCCGGGTATCGCATCGGTCAGCGCGCCGAGTAGCGGCCAGCCGTGGAATGGGTTGAGCCAACCGCCCAAGAACATCACCGATGTCATCGCCGCGATCAGGATCATGTTGGCGTATTCCGCCAAGAAGAAGATGGCGAAACCCATGCCGGAATATTCGACGTGAAAACCCGCCACGATCTCGGACTCACCTTCTGCCAAGTCGAACGGCGCACGGTTGGTCTCGGCCACACCGGCGATGAAATACACCACGAACATCGGGAACAGCGGTATCCAGTACCAGCCCAGCATGCCTGTGCCATGTGATTGACCGCGCACGATCTCACCCAGATTCATGCTCTGCGCAGCAAGCAATACACACACCAGCGCGAAGCCCATCGCCAGTTCGTAGGAAACGATCTGCGCTGCAGAACGCAATGCACCCAAGAATGCATACTTGGAGTTGGATGCCCAACCCGCGATGATTATGCCGTAGACACCCAGAGAGGTCATCGCCAACAGATACAGCAAGCCAGCGTTCACGTCCGCCAAGATCAAGCCGTCATCAAAGGGCACTACGGCCCATGCAGCCAATGCCGGCGTCAATGCCAACACAGGTGCCGCCACAAACAGGAATTTGTTGGAACCGTTGGGGATGATGAATTCTTTTGTGAGCAATTTCAGGCCATCGGCAACGGGTTGCAACAAGCCCCAGTAGCCCACCCGATTCGGGCCCGGACGAATCTGCATGAAACCCAGCACCTTGCGCTCCGCCAAGGTCAGGTAAGCCACACCGCCCATGACCGGAAGGATGATGACCATGATCTTGACGGCAGTCCAAACTGGCAACCATGCGGGCCCTAGAATATCTTGTCCCAGCAGTTGTAACGTTTGTAGCAGCTCCATCATGCGCGCTCCACTGTGATCGTTCCGAACATCGCGCCAAGCGCTGCGGTCGCGGGATGACCTGCCGCGACGCGCGCTACGCCCTTGGGCAACTTATCGTCGGCACAGCACGCTAATTTGACGCTGCCTGAGCCTTGGATGACTTTGACGTTCATGCCGGATTTGACACCGATATTGTTCAACTCTTCGCTGTGCATCCAGACTTGAGGGGTGGCGGCATCCGCAGTCGCTTGCAAAGGGGCAGAACGGCGTACGACGGCATCCGTCGTATAGATAGGCACATCACTCACACGCTGCATACCTGTTGCAGAAGATGCGACCTTCACCTCGATACCCGTGACGGCATTGTTCAGTTTGGCAGAGACATCAACACCTTTGAGCGCCTCATCGCGCACAGCCTCGGAGGTATCGAAATCGAAACCGTCGACCTTGAGTAGGTTGCCCAGGACGCGCAACACTTTCCACGCTGGGCGTGCTTCGCCCAAAGGTTTCACTGCACCTTTGAAACTTTGTACGCGACCTTCTGTGCTGATGAACGTGCCCGAAGTCTCGGTGAAGGGAGCGATAGGCAACAATACATCGGCGTAATCCAGCGCCTTGTTCTTGTAGGCAGACAACACGATGACGCTATCAGCAGCCTGCAACGCGGCCATGGCTTGCTGCGGGTTGGCGCAATCCAACTCCGCCTCCACGTTCAGCAACACGTAAGCCTTGCGTGGCGATGCCATCATGGCAGCCGCATTCAACCCTTTGGCACCGGGGGTGGCTTGTGCGATATAGCCACCCACACTATTCGCGGCCTCACCCAAGAAACCGAACTTGCCGTGAGTCGCGGTCGCGATCTGTTGCGCCAATGTCTGAAGCTGGGCCGCTTGCGGATGTTGTTGCGCGAAGTTACCCAGCAACACGGCAACGCGCCCGCCACTAATCAAGCTACCTGCGATGCCTTCCGTTTGCTTCGCCGCAACGGCTTGTGCCACTTGCGACAGGGTATTTACCAAAGCATCGGGGGCGACCACAGCCTTGTGTGCCACAGGCATCAATTGGTCGTCATCCACGCAATGGATAAGACTGACTTGCAATCCCTTTTTCACTGCCTGACGGATACGCGCCGCCAACACGGGATGATCCTTGCGCAGGAAACTGCCCACGATCAGCAGGCGATCGGCACGACTGATGTCGGCGACCGGCAATCCCAGCCATGGCACACCTTGCTGTTTGCCATCGGCACTGAAATCGGACTGACGCAAGCGGAAGTCGACGTTGTCGCTGCCCATGCCGCGCATGAGTTTCTGCAGCAGATACATCTCTTCAAGAGTCGAGCCACCTGTTGCCAATGCACCGACTTGCTCAGCCCCTGCACCGCTGGCGATGTGGCGCAAACCGTTCGCCGCATACTCCAGCGCGACTTGCCATTCCACTTCTTGCCACTTGCCGTCTTGCTTGATCATCGGCTTGGTCAAACGGTCTGCCGTGTTCAGTCCTTCGTAGGCAAAACGGTCCTTATCGGACAACCAACATTCGTTGATGTCTTCATTCTCGATAGGGACGACGCGCAACACCTGATTGTTCTTGGTATGCACAGACAGATTGGAACCCAGACTGTCGTGCGCGCTGATGGAACGGCGACGTGACAATTCCCACGAACGTGCTTTGTAGCGGAAAGGTTTGCTGGTGAGTGCGCCAACGGGGCACAGGTCGATCATGTTGCCGGAAAGTTCTGAATCCACCGTGCCAGAGAGGAAAGAGACGATCTCGGCATGCTCGGTACGGAACGCTTGTCCCAATTCCATCTTGCCGCCGA
>JBAYTV010000219.1:0-3889 GCA_041675405.1 Sideroxydans sp.
CCGATTCGACCGAGAACGTCTACCCGATGGTCCCCGGTGGTAAGGGCTTGTCTGAAGTGATCCTGGCGGAGGACTTGTGATGCGTCACATCATCTCTTTACTGATGGAGAACGAGGCAGGTGCGTTGTCTCGCGTCGCGGGTCTGTTCTCTGCGCGTGGTTACAACATCGAATCGTTGACCGTGGCACCGACCGAAGATACGACCATGTCGCGCATGACCATCGTCACGCGCGGTTCGGACGAGATCATCGAGCAGATCAAGAAGCAGCTCAACAAATTGGTGGATGTGGTTGCGGTGATGGATCTGACCGACGGCGACCATCTGGAGCGCGAATTGATGCTGTTGAAGGTGAGTGCGGTGGGTGAGGCGCGTGAAGAGCTGAAGCGTATCACCGATATCTTCCGTGGTCGCATCATCGATGTGTCCAGCACCAGCTACACCATCGAGTTGACCGGCACGGGTTCCAAGCTGGACAGCTTCCTGCAAGCCATCGATCACGGTCTCATCATCGAGACTGTCCGCACCGGTTCTTCTGGTATCGGGCGTGGCGAACGCGTTTTGAAACTTTAGCAACCATTTTTTAATCACTGATTTTTTTCGACGAGGCCAACATGAAAGTTTATTACGACAAAGACGCAGACCTTTCCCTGATAAAGGGCAAACAAGTGACCATCATCGGCTACGGCTCCCAAGGCCACGCCCACGCCCAGAACCTGAAAGAGTCAGGCGTCAACGTGACCGTCGGTCTGCGCAAGAGCGGTGCCTCGTGGAAGAAAGTCGAAGCCGCTGGCATCAAGGTCGCGGAAGTGGCTGATGCAGTGAAGAACGCTGACGTCGTGATGATGTTGTTGCCGGACGAGAACATCCCTGACGTTTACAACAAAGACGTCGCACCAAACATGAAAGCGGGCGCTGCGCTGGCGTTCGCCCACGGCTTCAACGTGCACTACAACCAAGTGGTGCCGCGTGCCGATGTGGACGTGATCATGATCGCGCCAAAAGGTCCGGGCCACACCGTGCGTTCCGAATACCTGAAGGGTGGCGGCGTACCGACATTGATCGCTGTGTACCAAGACATGACCGGCAAGGCGAAAGACATCGCATTGTCTTATGCTGCTGCTAACGGCGGTACCAAAGGCGGCGTGATCGAAACCAACTTCCGTGAAGAAACTGAAACTGACTTGTTCGGTGAACAAGCCGTGCTGTGCGGCGGTGCGGTCGAGTTGGTGAAGGCGGGCTTCGAGACGTTGACCGAAGCGGGTTACGCACCGGAGATGGCTTACTTCGAGTGCTTGCACGAACTGAAGTTGATCGTCGACCTGATGTACGAAGGCGGCATCGCAAACATGAACTACTCCATCTCCAACAATGCGGAATACGGCGAGTACGTCACTGGCCATCGCGTGATCGCTGATGAAGCACGTGCCGCAATGAAGGAATGCCTGAAGAACATCCAGAACGGTTCCTACGCTAAACAGTTCATCTTGGAAGGCCGTACCAACTATCCAGAGATGACTGCACGTCGTCGTTTGAATGCAGAGCATCCGATCGAAGTGGTAGGCGGACAGTTGCGCTCCATGATGCCTTGGATCGCCAAGAACAAACTGGTCGACCAATCTAAGAACTAAGCAATGTGCGGGGGCGGGTTAGGGGGCGAAACTTTCGCGCTCCATACCGCCCCCCGATTTTTCGTACTACGTCAAAGTCACCATCGGTGATAAAGTGTCCGTAACGACCACTTCCTTGGCAAGCATCCGACCCTATGATCGAAACCAAACAGCGTGAACGTATGAACCTGCGCAGGCGCAGCATCTACTTGTTGCCTAACCTGTTCACCACGGCTGCCTTGTTTGCTGGCTTCTATGCCATCGTGCAGTCGATGAATGGTCGTTATGAGATCGCCGCTGTGGCGATCTTCATTGCGATGGTGTTGGATGGCTTGGATGGTCGCGTGGCGCGCATGACGCATACGCAAAGCGAGTTCGGTGCGGAATACGATAGTCTTTCCGATATGGTGTCGTTCGGTGTCGCGCCATCCATCCTGATGTACGAGTGGGCGTTCCGTGATCTGGGTAAGTGGGGGTGGTTCGCCGCTTTCATCTATTGCGCAAGTGCGGCGCTGCGTTTGGCGCGCTTCAATACCAACATCGACGTGGTCGATAAACGCTATTTCCAAGGCTTGCCCAGCCCAGCCGCTGCCGCCTTGGTCGCTGGCTTCGTGTGGGTGATGCTGGACAACCATTTCACCGGATATGAGCTGCGCTGGTATGCCGCTGCGGTGACTGTGTTCGCGGGCTTGAGTATGGTGAGTAGCCTCAAGTACTACAGCTTCAAGTCCATCAATATGCGCAAGAGTGTGCCGTTCATCGTCATCTTCTTGTTTGCGCTGTTCTTCATCTTGGTGTCGGTCGATCCGCCGTTGCACTTGTTCCTGCTGTTCTTGGGTTACTGCCTATCGGGCTATGTGATGGCGCTACTGGATCTGCGCAAGCCCAAATCACCACCGCCCACGCAACCTTAAGTACGCGTCCACAGCGTTTCATTTTCTCCCGCCGTACGGTTTAGTACGCGGCACAGCACGAATAGCAGATCCGATAGTCGGTTCAGATAACGTCCTCCATCATCGTTCACGATCTCGCTTTGCGCGAGGTGGCAATAGTCGCGCTCTGCCCGTCGCGCCACACTGCGTGCAACATGGCATAACGTTGCGGCACGTCCGCCGCCGGGCAGGATGAACTCTTTGAGCGGAGGCAGGCCGGCGTTATAGCGTGCGATGCAATCGTCTAGCCGCGCTAACTTTTCCTGCGCGAACACCGTGCCTGGCAGAGCCAAGGTCGAGCCCAGATCGAACAAATCATTCTGGATGCGCAGCACTTCTGCGCGGATGTCATTTGGCAACGATTCGGCCAGCAATACGCCGAGGTGACTGTTGAGTTCATCCACACTGCCGAGCGCATTGATGCGCGCGCTGTCTTTGCCGAGGCGAGAACCATCGGCCAGCCCTGTGGTGCCGTCATCTCCTGTGCGTGTCACGATGTTGCTCAAACGGTTCGCCATCATTGTTTCTCCAAGCAGCCAATATAGATCGCGGCATCGGGGGCGGACTTGTTACGTTGTGCCTGCCAGATCATCTCGCCCAGGCAATCCATCATCGCGTGTTGCGCCTCATGTTCGGATTCATATTTTTGCGTCAGGCGCGCGAACTGCTCTCTGATGCCGTGAGGCTGTCCGATGGATATCTGCTCCTCGATGGTCAGGTGCATCATCAAATGCAGGAAAGGATTCACCACAGAGCCATCGGTAGCAAAATCTTTATCTTGGTTCTTCTCAGAATCGTTGAAGATGGGGTGATACTCGGGATGCTTGTCGATAAGCTGCGCCGTCAGATCTTCCAGCGGCGATAACAACTCTTTGGCGCTGCGCTTGCGCCAAGATTCGAACAGGAACAGTCGCGCTTCATCGCGGGTCGGATTGAACATCACTTACCTTCTCTTTGTATTCACATAGATCTTGGATGACACATTCGCCGCACTTCGGTTTGCGCGCCACACAGGTATAGCGTCCGTGCAGGATGAGCCAATGGTGCGCATCGAGTTTGAATTCATCCGGCACGAACTTCAATAGTTTCTTTTCTACCTCTCGCACATCTTTACCGGGCGCCAAGCCGATACGGTTGCTGATGCGGAAGATGTGGGTATCCACGGCGATGGTGGGTTGGCCGAATGCCGTGTTGAGGATGACGTTGGCGGTCTTGCGACCCACGCCGGGCAGGGCTTCCAGCGCTTCACGCGTCTGCGGCACTTGCCCATCATGTTGCTCCAGCAGGATGCGGCACATCTGGATGATGTGTTTGCTCTTGGTCTGATACAGGCCGATGCGCTGTACATA
>JBAYTV010000220.1:0-3876 GCA_041675405.1 Sideroxydans sp.
ACTTCGTTTTTCGCTCGGTAAGGAGCAGGTGTGAACAATCTATTCAAGAGTGTCGGAATCTGGATGGTCGTGGCTTTGGTGCTGATGACCGTATTCAACCAATTCAATGCGCGTCAGCAATCGACGGCGCAAGTGCAATTGGATTATTCGCAATTCTTGGAAGAGGTGCGCGCGGGTCACGTGGATAAAGTGGTCATCGAAGGCCGCACTTTAAAAGCGACCACCACCGATGGTAAGCGCATCACCACATTCGCTCCCAGCGACATCTGGCTGGTCTCTGACCTTCTCAAGAACGGCGTGAAGGTGGAAGCCAAGCCAGAGGAAGAGCAGAGCTTCCTCAGTCAGATATTCATCTCTTGGTTCCCTATGCTACTGCTGATCGGCGTGTGGATATTCTTCATGCGTCAGATGCAGGGCGGCGGCAAAGGCGGTGCTTTCTCGTTCGGCAAGAGCAAGGCGCGTTTACTGGATGAAGCCAAAGAACGCATCACATTCGCCGATGTGGCGGGTTGCGACGAGGCCAAGGAAGAGGTCTCGGAGTTGGTCGATTTTCTGCGTGATCCAACCAAATTCCAGAATCTGGGCGGCCGTATTCCGCGTGGCGTATTGATGGTGGGTAGTCCCGGTACGGGTAAGACACTATTGGCGAAAGCCATAGCGGGCGAAGCCAAGGTGCCTTTCTTCTCCATCTCCGGTTCTGATTTCGTCGAGATGTTCGTGGGTGTGGGTGCAGCGCGTGTGCGCGACATGTTCGAGCAAGCCAAGAAGCATGCACCTTGCATCATCTTTATCGACGAGATCGATGCGGTCGGTCGCCAGCGCGGTGCTGGTTTGGGCGGCGGAAACGATGAACGCGAACAGACATTGAATGCATTGCTGGTCGAGATGGATGGTTTCGAAGGGGCGAGTGGCGTCATCGTCATCGCCGCCACCAACCGCCCAGACGTATTGGATGCGGCGCTGTTGCGCCCGGGCCGTTTCGATCGCCAAGTGGTCGTGCCATTGCCGGACATCCGTGGCCGCGAGCAGATCCTGATGGTGCATATGCGCAAAGTGCCGTGTGCTCCCGACGTGAATGCCAATGTGTTGGCGCGTGGAACGCCCGGCATGTCCGGTGCGGACTTGGCTAATCTGGTAAATGAGGCTGCACTTTTCGCAGCGCGACGCGGTAAACGCTTCGTCGAGATGGACGATTTTGAAGCCGCAAAAGACAAGATATTCATGGGGGCTGAACGCCGTTCCATGGTGATGCCGGAAGAGGAACGTCGTAATACGGCGTATCACGAATCGGGTCACGCGCTGGTTGCGCGCTTGATGCCCAAGACTGACCCAGTCCATAAAGTCACCATCATTCCACGCGGTCGCGCATTGGGATTGACCATGCAACTGCCTTCGGAAGATCGTTACAGCATGGATAAGATTCGTATCCTTTCGACCATCACCGTGTTGTTTGGTGGACGCATCGCGGAAGAGATATTCATGGGGCAGATGACCACTGGCGCATCGAATGACTTCGAGCGCGCCACCGATATGGCACGCAAGATGGTCACCCAATGGGGCATGTCTGAAGCGTTGGGAACGATGGTGTACGGTGAGAACGAGGGCGAGGTTTTCCTGGGCCGTTCGGTCACTACGCACAAGAACATCTCTGAGACCACCATGCAGAAGGTGGATGCCGAGATCCGCCGTATCCTTGATGAGCAATATGCCTTGGCACGCAAGCTCATTGAAGGGAATCGCGACAAGATGGAGGCGATGACCAAAGCACTGCTGGAATGGGAAACCATCGATGCCGATCAGATCGACGACATCATGGCGGGCAATCCACCGCGCCCACCCAAGCCGGCGCAAAGCGTTAAGGCGTCTGAGCCGCCGAAAGATGACGCACCCGCTGCCCCGGTGGTCGATCAGCCGGCTGAAGGCATTTAATTATTAATACGGGGGCGCAAGTCCCCGTTTTCTTATGGACATTTCTATAAATCCAAATTTCGTCGCAATACCGCGTTGCTCACAATAAATTGCTCCTTACATATCCAACATATGCCGCGTCACAATTTTTCGTTCGCGCCTTGTCTTGCTTAGAACTTTGAATTTATAGAAACGCCCTATGTTCGATTGCGGCAGATTCCACTTCGATCTTTCTCGCCCACTCGTGATGGGTATCGTCAATGTCACGCCGGATTCATTCTCCGACGGTGGGCATCATGCTTCGACACAGGCAGCTATAGACCACGCACAGCGATTGATTGAGGAAGGTGCGGACATGCTCGATATTGGCGGTGAATCCACGCGTCCTGGCGCTGCCTTTGTTAGCGAGCAAGAGGAGTTGGATCGAGTGTTGCCAGTCATTCAAGGGCTACGCAGTATCGCTATCCCGATCTCTATCGATACCTACAAACCATCCGTGATGCGTGCCGCGCTGGCGGCAGGGGCAAGCATGGTCAATGATGTGAACGCCTTGCAAACTGAAGGGGCGCTCGATGTGATTGCCAAGAGCAATGCGGCGGTATGCCTGATGCACAAACAGGGAACACCTGCGACCATGCAGCAGAGCCCCGTTTACCAAGATGTGTTGGGGGAGGTGAGTGAGTTCCTGCGCAAGCGTATTGAAGTGCTTGAGGCAGCGGGGATTGCTCGACAGCGTATCGTGATCGACCCCGGGTTTGGTTTCGGCAAGACAGTCGCGCATAATCTCGAGCTATTGGGGCAATTAGATTCGCTCAGAAAATTGGGCGTGCCTATCTTGGCGGGCCTGTCGCGCAAATCCATGTTGGGTGCGATCACAGGACGCGATGTGAGTGATCGTGTCGTTGCAAGTGTTGCTGCCGCATTGCTCGCGGTACAACGCGGTGCATCCATCGTTCGGGTACATGATGTGCGCGATACAGTAGATGCCTTGAAGATTTTGAATGCGGTAAACAAGGGAATGAGATGAGCAGAAAATATTTTGGTACGGACGGTGTGCGCGGACGCGTGGGCGATCATCCCATCACGCCGCAATTTGTGATGCATCTGGGGTATGCCGCCGGCAAAGTGCTGGCGAGTGCAGAACATACGCAGAGTGAGCGTCCTGCCGTATTGATCGGCAAAGACACGCGTATATCGGGTTATATGTTGGAATCCGCCTTAGAGGCTGGGTTGATTGCGGCAGGCATCGACGTCTATCTGGCGGGTCCGATACCGACGCCTGCCGTTGCTTACCTCACACGGGCTTTGCGCCTGCAGGCGGGTGTGGTGATCTCGGCTTCCCACAATCCATTTGAAGATAACGGCATCAAGTTCTTTTCGGGCAACGGTACGAAACTGCCGGATGCGATCGAGACGGCGATCGAAACTGAATTGGACAAGCCGATGCAGACCAACGCTTCGGATGGCTTGGGTAAAGCGAAGCGTATCAACGATGCGGTGGGGCGTTACATCGAATTCTGTAAGAGCACCTTCCCGGCAGATATGAATCTGCGCGGGCTCAAGATCGTGGTGGACTGCGCACATGGTGCGACCTATCACATCGCGGGTCACGTGTTCCATGAGCTCGGAGCAGATGTCGTTACGATCGGTGCGCAGCCGAATGGCAAGAACATCAACGATGGTTACGGTGCGACAAAACCACAGAATCTGCAAAAGGCCGTGGTCGAGAACAATGCGGATATCGGCCTAGCCTTGGACGGTGATGGTGATCGTCTCATCATGGCGGATGCACAAGGCAAACTCTATGACGGCGACCAACTACTCTATGTCATCGCCAAGCACCGTCAAGCGCAGGGAACAATGAAGGGGGGCATGGTGGGTACGCTAATGACCAACCTTGCTTTTGAACATGCTATGCAG
Source organism: Sideroxydans sp. (assembly GCA_041675405.1). Classification (GTDB taxonomy): domain Bacteria; phylum Pseudomonadota; class Gammaproteobacteria; order Burkholderiales; family Gallionellaceae; genus Sideroxyarcus. Next base: position 3,829 of record JBAYTV010000220.1, read on the forward strand.
AAGCTGGACATCCCGTTCGCGCGCGCCAAGGTGGGCGACCGTTACGTG
>JBAYTV010000221.1:0-3871 GCA_041675405.1 Sideroxydans sp.
AACTGATGGAAGACAAAGGATTGCGCACCTCATGCGCGATGTTCGCCGTAAGTCTGCCCAGTGCCGCCAGTTTGACTTGCTGTGCCTGCTCTTGTGCACGCTGGATGTCCTCCAGCACGATCACCGCCCCCCAAAAACCTTCGCGCTCGACCGGCAGGAAACGGATGCGCGCCATCTGGTTGCTGACAGGCAAGCGTAACACCTCATACCCAAGCGCCTTGTTCTGACGCCACGCCGCGAACAGCGCCTCTAACAAGGGAGAACAGTCAGCCAGTCTTATCGGCTCACCAGATGGGAAGGAATATCCCAACAGGCGCTCGGCCCCCGGATTGGATTGACGCACCACTCCGCGTTCATCCACTACCAACACACCGTCTGGCATGTCCTGGATCATCAGGCGATTCGCCTCGGCCATATTGGACAGGTCCACGCCACGCAGAAAGGCCAATCTCTCACTCGCCACCGCATACTTGGACAAGGTATGCGCCAGCCAAGCCACCGCAAAATAGGAAGTGCTGAGGATACCCGCCTGCAAGAACTGCGCAATCGTGGCGTCACTCGCCAACACCGCATAACTATGCTCGAGCAGAATGGCGATACTGGCCAGCGCGGCGAACAACAGCGTGATGCGCCCACCGCGAGCGATCATGCCGCCCAACGCCAACGAGACCAGCAACAACATCCCCAGATTGCTCTGTATGCCGCCGCCAAAATAGGTCAGCGCGGTCAACACGGCGATATCGACACCGATCTGGAAAGCCAGTTGCAACATCGCGCGCGGCCGACGCAACATGACGATCAAGGCCGACACACACACCATCACGGCATAGAACACGGATATCCAGAAGAACCAGCGCTGATTGTGCACATTGAGCGTGAATATCTCGCCGAACAGCGAGGGCACCAACATCAACACCCCGCCGAGCGTCAGCCGATACAGATTGAAGAGGCCGAGGGAACGCCAAAGGCTCTCCTGCGAAAGTGGATCGGCCACCTGCGAATTGGGGATGTTCGAAGCGGCAGGGGATGAACTATCCCGCATGGGATCTATTTGGATTCGTGTTCGCGACGATGTGCTTCGCCACAAAAGAATTTGCCCCCAGAGGCAGTCGCCTCACTCTTGGGCAGGTGCACGCCACACTGGGCACAACGCACCATGTCCTCGCTAGATGCAGCAGGCATATCTTGCTTTGTCGATTGCTTGCGATAGGTCTTGAGCAACCAATACACGACTGCGATGACGACAAACAGGAACAGCAAACGACTCATGTGCATTCTCCAGATGTGAATTGGTCGGGGTGAGAGGATTCGAACCTCCGACTCCTGCGTCCCGAACGCAGTACTCTACCAGGCTGAGCTACACCCCGAACCGACTAACGGGCACCATAAAAATCCAAATTTCGTCGCAATACTGCGTTACTCACAAAAAATTACTCCTTACATATTAAATATATGCTGTGTCGCAATTTTTCGTTCGCGCCTTGTCTTGCTTAGAACTTTGAATTTTTAGATACACCCTGATTTCAGAACTGCCGCGTGGCAGCGAAGTGGGCCAATTCTAACAAACACTCTTTTTGTTTTGAATCGGAAAGCCCGGCGATGCAGGCGCGCGCCGCTTCCGCTTCCAACAAAGCTTGTTGGCGCGTGAAATCAAGCGCACCCGTGTCACGGATGATGTTCAACACCTCGGTGAATCTGCTCACATCTCCCTGCTCGATCACCTCACGCACCACGGCCGCTTGCTGCGGCGTACCGTGCTGCATGGCGTAGATCAAAGGCAGGGTAGGCTTGCCTTCCGCCAGGTCATCACCCAGATGCTTGCCAGTCTGCGCCTCATCAGCCGAGTAATCCAACACATCGTCGATCAACTGGAAGGCCGTCCCCAGATGCATGCCGTACTTGGAAGCCGCCTCTTCATCGGCGGCGGAAGCCTTGCCCAAGATCGCCCCCAGACGCATCGCCGCTTCGAACAACTTGGCTGTCTTGCAATGGATGACGCGCATGTAATTCGGCACATCCACATCGGCATCATGGCAATTGAGCAACTGCAACACCTCGCCCTCGGCGATGACGTTGGTAGCATCGGCCAAGGTCTGCATCACGCGCATCTCGCCCACATCCACCATCATCTGGAACGCGCGCGAGTAGAGGAAATCGCCAACTAATACACTGGCCGCATTGCCGAACAGGGCATTCGCCGTCTCGCGTCCGCGCCGCAAGTCAGACTCATCCACCACATCGTCGTGCAACAAGGTCGCGGTATGGATGAACTCCACCACCGCCGCCAAGTCGTGCTGGTGCTTACCCGTGTAACCGAATGCCTGAGCGGAGAGCAGCACCAACGCCGGGCGCAAGCGCTTGCCACCGCTATTGATGATGTATTCGCCGATCTGATTGACCAGTGCCACTTCGGAATGCAAGCGTGTGCGGATGACCGCATCCACCGCCGCCATATCAGACGCGATCAACTGTTTAAGTGTATCCAAGGGAATCCCTATTCTGAATCGTTACCCAGCAACGGCGCGTGGTCGCGCTCTTTTGAGGGGTCGCATTGTCGCACAAAGCCCATTAGCTGATAACCGCCCTGTACCGCTGCAGATATAAACCGATCCCCACCCCCACCACGCTCAACGCCATCACATAATGTGCAGGGGCGAGCTTATCCAGGGGCAGCAGCAGACTGACCATCACGGGAGTCAGTCCACCGAACACGGCGTAGGCGACGTTGTAGGAGAACGACAAGCCGGAGAAGCGCACCACGGGCGGGAACGACATCACCGCCGCACTCGGCACCACGCCGATGACACCGACGAAGAATCCACACAGGGCATACAGCGCGTAGATATTCTCGGGCGCAACACCGAGCTGTTGATAGAGCAACCAAGAACTCGCACCCAAGCCGACACAACCGATAGCCAGCACACGCCCCGCGCCGAAACGGTCTGCCATTGCGCCGAACAAGATACAGCCGATGCTCAAGGCAAGCGTGGCGATACTGTTCGCTTGCAGCGCAGTACTCGCGGGAATGGCGAACAATTTCTGCACCAAGGTCGGCGTCATCAGGATCATCACCACCACCGCGGCCGAGAGCAACCAAGTCATCAGCATCGTCAACACGATAGCAGGACGATGTTCGCGCACCACCGTCTTCAGCGGCAGTTCATCGGCCAGTTGTTTGCGCGCCTGCATCTCTTTGAACACGGGCGTCTCGTGCAGATAACCGCGCAGCCACACCGACACCAGACCGAACACGCCGCCGATGATGAACGGTATGCGCCATCCCTCAGCGAGCAACTCGGCCGGGGCATAGCTGCGGTTCACGGCCATCGCCACCAGCGAACCCAGCAGGATGCCACCCGTCAGTCCCGCAGTGAGCGTACCGCAGGCGAAACCAACGTGACGCTGTGGCACATGCTCGGCCACGAATACCCACGCACCCGGCACTTCACCGCCGATAGCCGCACCTTGCATCACGCGCAATGCCAGCAACAGCAGCGGCGCCCAGATGCCGATGACCGCATAGGTCGGCAACAGACCGATGAGCAAGGTCGGCACTGCCATCAACAAGATGCTCAGCATGAACATACGCTTGCGTCCGAACAGGTCGCCGAAATGCGCCATGATGATGCCGCCCAAGGGGCGCGCCAAATAGCCTGCCGCGAAGATGCCGTAGGTCTGCACTTGGCGTAGCCAGTCCGGCATGTCGGGCGGAAAGAACAGTTGCGAGATGGCCGTCGCAAAGAAGACGAAGATGATGAAATCGTAGAACTCCAGCGCCCCGCCGAGAGCGGCAAGACCGAGAGTCCGGTAGTCGTTGCGATTCAAACTAGACACGCGCGGCCTTCCGCGCTTTCAACATCACCTTGAGCGT
>JBAYTV010000222.1:0-3856 GCA_041675405.1 Sideroxydans sp.
GGATTGTTCTTGGTGCGGCGTTGTAGCACTTGGATGGCGCGGCGGATCTCGTCATCACGACCGATGACGGGATCGAGCTTGCCTAATCGCGCGCGCTCGGTGAGATCGACACAGTATTTCTTGAGCGACTCGCGCTGACCTTCCGCCTCTTGCGAACCGACCGACTCGCCACCCCGTACGGCTGCGATGGCGGTCTCCAGCGGCGCACGCGATACGCCATGCGTCTTCAGCAAACGGCCTGTCTCGCCCTTGTCGTTAGTGAGCGCCAGCAAGAACATCTCGGAGGCGATGAACTGGTCACCGCGCTTCTGTGCCTCTTTGTCGGTGAGGTTGAGTAGATTGCTCAGATCACGCCCGACCTGAACTTCGCCGCTATGGCCTTCTACTTTGGGCAAACGTGAGACGGCATCAGTCAGCGCGGTCTTCAACGCATTGGTGTTGCCGCCCGCACGGGCCAGCAGCGAGCCTGCCCCGCTGTCGGCATCGTTGAGCAGCGCCAGCAACAGGTGCTGTGGCTCGATGAATTGGTTGTCCGCACCGACAGCCAGCCCTTGGGCATCGGACAGTGCTTGTTGCAGCTTGGTGGTGAATTTGTCGAAACGCATGATGAACTCCTCAAAAAAGACCATCGCATAACTACTGCGCTTGGTGATACTTCGTTGGAGCGTGATTCGAAATCCTCATGTATAAAACATACATTCCGGTTTCTCACCCCGCTCCGCCTCGTCTGACCTGCGCTCGTAACGTTATGCGAAGGTCTTTCGGAATATCTGACTGGGTGGTAGATGGGGTAGGTCAGTTCGATTTCAAGCCCATCCTTCATCCCTTATACTACCGACATCCACCTAGGGAATGTTCGATGCCACACACCAGCCTTGCCCACCAGATACGTGCCGATGTCCTCAATGCACTCGCTGAAGATATCGGCATCTCCCCCACCCCTTCCCTCCCCCAGAGGGAGAGGGGGATGGAGAACCGTGATGCGGTGACATCCAACGCGGACCTCACCGCGCACCTGATCGCCGAGCACACCCAAGCTCACGCCACCGTCATCACGCGCGAAGACATGGTGCTGTGCGGCACCTTGTGGTTCGAGGAGTGTTTCCTGACACTGGACCCCGATTGCAAGATCGAATGGAAGTTCAAAGAAGGCGATGCTGTCGAGGCCAAACAGACACTGTGCGAGATTCATGGCGATGCGCGGGCGTTGCTGTCTGCCGAACGTCCTGCCTTGAACTTCTTACAGACTTTATCTGCAGTTTCCACACAGACTCGACGTTATGTGAACGAGGTGAGTGGCACGCAAGCCAAAGTGTTGGATACGCGCAAGACCTTACCCGGCCTACGCATCGCGCAGAAACATGCGGTAAAGGTGGGCGGCGGATATAACCAGCGCATCGGCTTGTTCGATGGTGTGCTCATCAAAGAGAACCACATCGCGGCGGCGGGCGGAATCGGCAAGGTGATGGAGCATGCCTTCCAGATCGCTCCACCCGACGTATCCATCCAGATCGAGGTGGAGTCGCTGGCAGAGTTGGACGAGGCATTGCTCGCAGGTGCCAGACTCATCCTGCTGGACAACTTCTCTCTGGCTGACATGCGGATCGCGGTGACCCACGCCGCGAAGCGCGCGGAGTTGGAAGCTTCTGGCGGTATCACCTTGGACAACATCCGCCTCGTGGCCGAGACGGGCGTGGATCGTATCTCTATCGGCGCACTCACCAAGGATGTAAAGGCAATCGATCTGTCGATGCGATTGCAACTCTCTTGAAATCTCATAGAATACCCATATATTAGAGTTATCTAATTCTATGGAGTCATCATGAGCGAGCCTAAACATATCGTCTGCCCCCACTGCGATGCAGTCAACCGCGTCCCTGAGGACAAGCTGGAAGCTGCCCCGACCTGCGGCAAATGCAAGCAAGCGCTGTTCACCGCGCACCCCGTTGAACTCAACGCGAACAATTTCGCGACACACATCGCGCGCAGTGATGTGCCTGTGCTGGTGGATTTCTGGGCACCGTGGTGCGGCCCGTGCCGCATGATGGCGCCTGCCTACGCTCAAGCCGCACAAAGATTGGAACCAACCATGCGCGTGGTGAAGTTGGACACGGAACAGGCGCAACAGATCGCCGCGCAATACAACATCCGCAGCATCCCGACGCTGGCTCTGTTCAAGGGCGGTAAAGAGGTCGCACGTCAGGCGGGGGCGATGGATGTGAACGGTATCGTGGCGTGGGCTCAATCTAAAGCATGAGGACGCTCTGGATGTTTTCAGTGTTGATGCTGGTCGGGTGTGCCGATCCAGCACGCAACCTGTATGAAGGCATCAAGGCAAACAACGACGCAAAGAGGACGCCTAGCGAGCAAGCTGTCACACCCGCACCGAGTTACGACACTTACCAAAAAGAGTTGGAGCGGGTGAACAAATAAGGTTCATCCAAGTTTTGCGTGGGTAACTGAGGTGAGACAGGGGCTATACAAGCAGAACCTGCTACTTACCTGCTTGCAGGCTGGAAAATGCAAAGTATTCCCCCACCCCAGCCCTCCCCCGGTGGGAGAGGGAGTTTGAGCAGATGAAGCTTTGGGTTTAGTCCCTCTCCCACCGGGGGAGGGATTAGGGTGGGGGAACTCTCTGTGAGATGCTTCAATTTCCGAGCTCCTAACTAATCAAATCTTCAAGACACGCGATAGTCGGATGAACCGCAAATAAAAACGGGAAGCGATGATGCTTCCCGTTTCGATCGAAATAGCAAAACTCAGTGTATCTCTGGTTTCTTAGATGCAGGTTTTATCCTATCCAACAGGCGGCGCATGTTACCCATCGAAGCCAGATGCAGATACGCCATCCCCAACGCACCGCTTCTGAACAGCGCGGGTAATTTATCATCAGCGAGTTGTCCGAACTTCACCTCGTCGATGAGATAGAAATCATTCAATTGGAAGGTCTCGCCACTGGGTGTATCGAAGCGTGCGCCCTGCTGCACGAAGAGGCCTAGGTCATCCAGTTGTTTGGTCAGAGCTTCGGTACGCGCGAATTCGACTTGGAAGTTCTGTAGGAACTGCATCACCTCGTTCATGCGCGGTTGCAGTTGCCCTGATTCATCGATGAGCACCTCACCGATGCTTGGATTCAACGCGGGACATTCTTCGTCGATGCACACCATCAACTGACCTTGCGCGCCGCCCTCGGCCATCACGAAGGGATAACGACGCACGAACGCGGGGATGTAACGCGCATCCCACTTGCCCTTCTCATCCACATAAAGGTTCTCGCCGGTGCGCACACCCAGCAACACCACGGGGCGCATCTTGCCGTCCTGCGCTTTGATGAAGACGATGGGATATTCGCGCGCTGCTTCGGCGAACTCAATCGCGCCTAACAGCACGGCAGTGGTGTCGCGCACGAATTCAAAATTGACCTTGGCAGTATCGAACCGCAGATTGCGATGGACGTTGGAATTGAGCGGGACGACTTTCTGATAGAACGCGAAGCTACTCAAACTATTCTCCTTTGCATGTCACGGAACGACCACACAGCCGCTGCCACCTATCCCTGACTTCCCATCACCGCCCTGTTCGATGTTGTCGAGCTTGCTGTCACCCCCCATGAATCCTGGGGTGACCGATAAACGCGTCAGGAGTTGCTCGCTAGAGAAACCGCTTTCACCTTTACCGAGATCTAATTTTTGATCGCCTTTGGACAAGATGACTTGTCCATCATGCACGGTGACGTAAAGACCAGGCTCGCCATCGCTGGAACTCTCCTCGAACAATTTGTCGACATCCACATTGACGCTATCAGGGCGCGGCGCATCATTGTTGGTGATACCGGCAGGTATCGCTATGAGCCTCA
>JBAYTV010000223.1:0-3827 GCA_041675405.1 Sideroxydans sp.
CGGCATACAGTCCGTAATATGCCGGCAATCCTGCAAGCTGGGCATAAGCCATGGATTGTGGGATGAGCACCAGTGCGACAGTGATGCCGGCGATCAGATCCGCCCTGACCGTGTGCCCACGCAGCGGCCACCATGACATGAATGGAAGGAAGCGTGTGAGACGACTGTTCATTGTTTCCTCTGTTCGCCGGAATTAAAGATTGTTTTTCACGCTTGCCTCCTCGTCCGCTTGCGGGAGAGGATTGAGGTGAAGGGAACGGGCTTGCCCGTTGGGTAGTTTTTCGTGACACTCGGCAAAGATACGCGCCTTGCAATTGCGGCATATCTCGGCATCAAGCGTCGCATAGACCGGTTTGATCCAGTTCGACATCACTGGGAAAAAATTACTTTCACCAATTTCTTTCGATTTTCCCGTCTTCCTCAGAAAATCAATCGTCGCAGCCTTGGCTGAGTAGAAATAAAGCCCACCGCCCAACTTACGACGCCGGCGCGACTCTTGCGCCAACATCTCCGCACCTGCCACATCGACGAACGTTACACCACGAGCTGCGATCAGAACCGTCTTTTGTAGTGGATTGATTTCATCGATTTGACGCAGCTTATCGCGCACATTGTCGACCGCACCGAAGAACAGAGCGCCGTTGATACGCATGATGCTTATCTGTGGACATTGTTGGTGCCCCTCGGCACTCACAAAGTGGTAGGCCCCCTCCTCTTTTGCGGGGACGACTGCCAACATGCCCGGACGCGAGACACGATACAGATAGATGGCCAATGATAGAAGAATGCCGAAAAAGATGCCCTTCTCCAGATCGATCAGCGTGCCGATCAAAGTCACCCACAAGATGACGGTCTCGCTGCGGCTGCTGTTGCCGATAGCAGCGATATGATGAAAGTCGATCAAGCCCCAAGCCACCAGGAACAAGATGCCTGCCATCGCGGCAGTCGGCAGATAAGAGGCTAATGGTGCGATCAGGAAAAGGATCAGCAGCAAGAAGATCGATGCATACACCGTCGCCATCGGTGTGCGTGCGCCTGCCGCGTAGTTCACGCCGCTGCGATTGAACGAACCGCAGGAGGCGTAGCTGGAGAAGAAGCTACCGACCAGATTCGACATGCCCTGCCCGATGAATTCTTGATTGCCATCGATGCGCTGTTCCGACTTCACGGCAATGGAACGCGAGATCGACACTGCCTCGGTCAACGCCAGCATAGTGACCACCAAGGCAGGGAACATCACTTGGTGCAGCGTCGAGTAGGAAAAATCGGGTATGACGAACGGCGGCAAGTGCGCCGAGAGTGCTCCCACCGTCTTGATCATCGTCGTCTCGACACCGACTTCCAAATTGATCACATAGGCCACCACACTCCCCACCACCATCGCCACGATCATATAGGGCAGCTTGGGAATGAGCCGCTTGGCCAGAATGCCCACCGCCAACGTGACCACCCCGATAAACGTGACATAAAGATTGATGTTGCCGAACTGCGCGATGGTCTGTTCGATCACTACATGGAAAGGTGCACCACGCGCGATATCGATACCGAAGAAGTTCTTCATCTGGCTAGCCGCGATCAGCAAGGCGGCGCCCGCTGTGAAACCGATGACCACGGTATGAGAGATGAAGTTGACCAGCACTCCCATGCGTGCCAACCCCAGGATCAACTGGAACACGCCCACCAGAAAGGTCAGCGTCAGCACCATGCGGATGAATTCCGCAGAGCCGGGATCGGCCAGCGGACTCATGGCGGCGAATACGGCGATGGAGATAGCAGTGGTCGGCCCCGAGACCAGATGCCAACTCGACCCGAACAGCGCGGCGATGACTGCAGGCAGCATAGCCGCATACAAGCCGTATTCCGGCGGCATGCCGGCGATGGTGGCAAATGCGACCCCCTGCGGCAGGACGATCAGCGCACCGGTCAATCCGGCGATCAGATCGGCGCGGGTGGAATCACGATCCACCATGTGTTTCCACTGCATGAACGGCAACAGGTGGTACAGCCAGTATTTGCCCGAATGCTTGGTCTTCACGGTATCTAGATCAACCTATGGTCTGGTAATAGAGATTCTGCGGGTGGTTGGCCTGTGCGAAGAAGAACCAGCGCTCGGCGAGTAACCCGATGTATTGCAGTATAAACGCAACGCCGAGCAACACCGGTGTGAACAGTCCCAGCGCCAGAAGTGCGAGCGGCACCACGAAAGCCAGCAACAAAAATGTCGGCTTGATCATACGCATGAACGCGGCATCCTTGCCGTGGAAGAACTCGCGCGTATTGAACGAGCCCCCCATCGAACCCATCGAACGTTGCACGATGTAAGGATGTTTCACGCCGATCGCCGTCTGTATCGTCGATTTGGGTTTCAGGCGCGCGTTGCGCACCAACGAGGCCCAACGTCCGGCGAAAGCCAACACGGTGATGATGATGGCCCAACCGGCAAAGAAGTCTGCCTGGTCCGGTGCTGCATAAGAGGCATAGAACGAAGCCAAGATGAATCCCGAGGAGCCGCCCATCAGGATGTAGTTGATGACCGTCAGCGGTGAATGCCACTCGCGCAGGAAGCGCAGGCAAGCGTAGATCATGGCGGTGCAAACGAACAGTGTAAAAGCCAGCAACGTACCCACCCCACCGAGCACGATGGACAGATCGATGAGCAGACCGCTCGGCAGCGTCACCACCTCGGGACGATACCCGGCCAGGTGCACTACACCAAATAGGAACACGACCCCCATGAAGGCGGGTAGCGCGATGACTTCGCGTGACAGCCATGAGGTGCGCCACATCGTCGCGGAACGCCATGCCCGCTCCGGCCTGCCCAAGTGGAAGAAGGATGCGGTCAGACCGCCGACCAACAGTAGCAAGGCCAACAGACTGCCGTAGCCATAGAACGCATCGGACTGCATCGGCAACAGACCGAACAGCGCATACGATTGATGCGTGAACAAGGCAAGGAACAAGCCTTGTCCGGCTCCGAGCAGCGTAGTCAAAAAGATCACAGAGAATGCAGGTTTCATAGTCGTTCGTGTCTAGTTTAAATTACCAAGCAGAAGCATCGTCCATCGAGGAGTCGCCTTTGCCCGGTTTGGGCAATTGACCGTCCACTTTGAGCGGATTGTCCGCGCGTTCCAACTCATCGTTATGGATCTTGAGTTTGGTCTTGCGACGCGGCAGATAATGGTTGGCGGGATGCGTACCCCACTCCGGCATCAGGGCGTAGCCACCGTCCTCGCGGATCGCCTTTGACACCTCCGATTCCGGATCGTGGATATCACCGAACAGACGCGCACTGGTCGGGCATGCTTTGACACAGGAAGGTTTGCGGTCAGCCTCGGACATGGACTCGTCATAGATTCGATCCACGCACAGAGTGCATTTCTTCATCACCTTCGCCTTCTCGTCAAACTCGCGCGCGCCGTACGGACACGCCCAAGTGCAGTACTTGCAGCCGATGCACTTGTCGTAGTCCACCAGCACGATACCGTCTTCCTTACGCTTGTAGGATGCGCCGGTCGGGCACACCGGCACGCAGGGCGGGTCTTCGCAATGCAAGCAGGATTTGGGGAAGTGCAGCGTCTCGCTGAGCGGGAAATGGCCGATCTCGAAGGTCTGCACACGGTTGAAGAAGGTACCGGTGGGATTCGCCTCATAGGGGCGTTCATCACACAGCGGGCCAGCGGAGCCGGAAGTGTTCCACTCCTTGCAACTGGTCACGCAGGCGTGGCAGCCGACACAGACGTTGAGGTCGATGACAAGCGCGAGTTGGGTCATTTGCGGCACTCCTGATCTTCACTCCGACTCACACAAAATGCGCCAGCGCTTCCCCC
>JBAYTV010000224.1:0-3809 GCA_041675405.1 Sideroxydans sp.
TCGACCTTTGGCATAGTCAGTTCGTATCCAACGACTGCTTTCGTGAACTCATCCATCTGCGCCATGGCAGGTAGCGAGAGATTCAACACGATGACAATTGATAACACGAAAGCACGATGAAGAAGTTTTTTCAGAGTAGTCATGTCGGTCTTTATCTATTGTGGTTAGTGAAAGATCAGCAGTTCGGCGATTGCTGCGCCGTAATCTGCACAGGCGGCAACTTCTTCAGGGGCCATGTGGGCAGTAGGCCATGTTAGTGTCAAACCCTGCTCATCCCACAAAAATGCAACACGTTTGTCGATACCCTCAAGCAAGCTTTGTCGTATGGATGGGCTTATGCGCTCCATCAACTGTGGTCGATTTGAAAAAGCAACAAAGGCTGTCCCAAAAGCATCTGCGCTCAGTGCTAAGCGATGTTCTGGTTCGAGCGGCAAGGCGTTGCTGCGAGCGTTGCCAAAAGTTAGCCGGGTGAACACCTGAAAAGCAATCGCAGCCGCCTTGTTTTTGATGGCACTTAAAAATCCGCTGTTATCACTGTCGACTGCAGGCGCTTGCACGCCTTTTGGTAAGCTCATCAGAAGCAGCGCACCGCCGCCAGTTACGGCATGGGGTGCTGTCCAACGAGTATAGTTTTGAATGTGATTTCGGGTTTGAGAGTACCCACCGGTATCCTGATCTGTAAGGTAAAGTGTTTCGAGCGACCACTTTACTCCGCGGGTGGTGCCGTCAAAGTGGTGCGTACCGCGTAACTGGCCTCCAACATCTTCACCCGTAGGCGCCGAGTAAGCCATGCCATGTAAACTGGCGTTCGTAGTATTGCGATCGACCTGCTCTTGGTAACGCTTGCGATTGCCACGCCTCACTAGAAACCCGAGAACCACCAAGCCAATCGCCAGCGGCCAAAATTGGAAGAAGAAGGGATCAACGGACATTTTTGTGCTTGGCCTATGAGGAGAGAGTCGTGATCTACTCTAGCCCCTCCGGAGTGCCGACTTATATGGCGCCATGTTTTGTACCAATGCAGGCAACGAAATACTGCTAGAGATCAGACAAGGCAGTGCAATGCGTAAAAACATCTTCTGTGCCTCCCGAAATTCGACTGTTCCAAGACGTGTGCTTCTGCTTGTAAATCGCCATTCCATCAACCGTAGCAAAGTCTAAACAAGGTCCCAAGATAAAGCAACAACATGGCCTGCCCAAGAATTTGACTCAAGATAAAAACTATCGAAGGTGCCACAGGGCAGCCATCTGAATAATTCGATAGTTTAGACCGCTAACGAATCAATATCGGCCATGGACACTGCTAGTCACTACCGGCAACTATTGCCGTTGTAAAGCCTCTCGCAACCGTCGGCTTTCGGATAAGCCTAAGAAAAAGGCTTACATCACTGTGAGCCTTTGCTATTTTTTCGAGCCACGTGCTACCAACTTAGGCCGGATTGCAGTCTGTGGTATCGGCTTGAATCTGCATCAGCACACTTCACTCAATAAATCCATCCGCGATTAATTCTTCCAGCAGGTCACTGTAGTCATGCGCGCCCCGGCTGGCGGGGGCGTGTTCGAAGATGGTCTTGTTCAAGGCGGGGCTCTCAGCCAGGCTGACGTTCTCTGAGATGCGGGTGCGGCACACGTCCGCGCCGAAATGTTCTTCCACTTGCTTCAATACATCCCACGCCATCTTCCTGCGTCCATCGAAACGGGTGAGCAGGTAGCGTCGTTTGACGCGTCGCTTGAGTACGTTCTCCAGTGCATGCAGGGTCTTTTCGATCTGCATCGCTCCGTTGGTGGAAAGATGGTCTGCGGATATAGGGACGATGAGTCCGTTGCAGGCGAAGATGGCGTTCAAGGAAAGCACGCCGATCAAGGGGCTACAGTCCATGATCAAGGGTGCGTCTTTGTCGCCGAAATTTTCCAATCTCAGTGCGGTGTTGAGTTTGTTCACTACGTTGTATCCCTTGCCGTACAGCACATCCACTTTGGAAAGCTCAGTATGGGATGGGATGACGTGCATGCCGTTGGCGGAGGTGTGTACCAGTTCGCGCAGGGGGCGATTGTGGTGGAATGCTGCCAATACCGTCTCGTCGCCAGATTTGGCGGTGACATTGGTGATGGAGCTGAGTTGAGCTTGTGGATCTAGGTCGATGGCGTAAGTGGAGCGTCCACTACGCAAGAGTGCTGCGGCAAGGTTGAGTGCTGTGGTGGTCTTGCCGACGCCGCCTTTTTGATTGAAGACTGCAATGATGCTCATGGGATCAGCGTAGCAACTCCTCGATCTTGCGGTTGGCACCGTGCAGCTTCTTGAAGAGGGCGGTCAGCAACGCTTTATCGATGTAGTTCTTGGCGTCACCTTTGATGCCGTCTAGGCCAGTCTTTTTGAACTCAGCAACAACAAGATGGTTGTCAGCAGTAACGGTGGCGGAACGTTCCAACGTCTCGTTGGCAAAGAAGACGCCCTCGCCGATACATTCGCCGCTATGGATCACACCAACAGCTTTACCTCTGTAATAGGCGGTCGCTGTGCCAAACAGGATGACGAAGAATGAGGTCATGTCTTCACCCTCGGTGGTCATTGCCTGACCTTGTGCAAATGTCTTGATCTCGGCTTGTTCCGAGATGGAGGTGAGCCACTCACTGGGGATGGGGTCGAAGAAGGAGCACTTGCGCAACTCATTGAAACGATCCGACGAGGCTTCGTCGAGGCGTTGGGTGAAGCTGGCCAAGCTGGCTTGGATTGCATCGAGATCGTCCATCATCTACTCCCAATTTCAAACATGCGCGCAAGTTACCACAAGCCGCAGCGTATGTGTTGTAGAGCGCATTTCAGATAAACTCCTGCTATGGATATCAATACCCGATGGGATAAAGAGGCGCTTTTGAAAGCAGGCGCATTCGTGCCTTTGCATCCCGTCATCGCACGCTTGCATTCAGTGCATTTTCCGACATTGGAGGAATGCAATGTGCTGTTGCTGGCACATGAGCCGAACATCAAAGTCCATAACGGCACTGCGCTGACCTTTGTCTCGCAAGAATACGGCAAGCTGGAATTCGAGGCGCAATATGAGCCGCGTTGTTATTTGAAGGGGGAAGTGCCGACACGTGCGGACAACTGGCACGATCTGTTGAATGCACTGGTGTGGTTGACCTTCCCCAAAGCCAAGGCGGCGATCAATGGACGACACTACGCCGCATTGACTCAAGCTGCGCTAGCAGAAGGGTCGAGCGAGCGGGGCGCGGTACGCGATGCCATCACTTTGCTGGATGAGTCTGGCGTCATCGTCCCGTATGCGGATGCTGACTTGGCTGAACTTTTGCGTGGATTCAAATGGAAGGAATTGTTCTGGCAGCAGCGGGAGCAACTGGATGCAAACCACTTCGACGGGCTCAGGACAGGCATGGGGTTCTACATCTTCGGACACGGACTATACGAAAAGGCGCTGAGCCCCTACGTCGGTATGACCGGGCAAGGCTTACTGCTTCCCGTGGAGAAGGCTTTCTTTACTTGGTCGCTGGAGCGGCGATTGGCACATCTGGATGAGCAATTGGCGGCGTATCTTTTGAATACTGAGAATGTGTGCAACACGCGGGCGCTTTCGCCTGTGCCCTTGTTGGGTATTCCGGGGTGGAGTGCGGATAACGAAGTGGCTACGTATTACGACAACACGGACTATTTCCGTTCGGGCAGGCAGAGTGCAGCGCAACGCAAGCCGCTCAATACCGCACCTTCCAGCGTCGCAGGGTAATCACCGTCTGTGTAGTCGCCCGGCATCAGCAGATTAGGGATAGCGGTACGTTGGGGCGGGGGGTCCAGA
>JBAYTV010000225.1:0-3775 GCA_041675405.1 Sideroxydans sp.
AACCAAGTCCCATATCGGCTCCCCCCCTTTGTCGCGCGCCCCTTCGGATACAGGCGCCCAACCCGCTACCTTGTAGGTCTTGTTCGCATCCAGCAGCTGCCCGTTCAAGTGCATATCTTGGATACGTTGCCCCATCCTTGCGTTCGGTTCGCAAGTGTATTGCAAGCCACCCACACGCACCATGTCGCCGCCCTGCTGGTAATAAGGGTCGGGGTTGAACAAGTTGTCTCCCACATCTTCTAACACGTCTTTGATTTGCGCACCAGTCATCTCGGTGAGCGTGCTATAGGGATAGGTGATGGCCGTTTGGTTAAGCACGTCTTCCATGGTGATATCTGAACCGGGTAGCAAGGAAGTACCCCAGCGGAAGCCCGGCGAAAAAGCGATGGGTGCGTCTTTCTCCTTCATCAGCGCATCAAGAATCACTTGGTCGAAGCTGCCGTTGAAGTTACCTCGGCGATACAGTAGACCATCGGTTGTCGCCAGTTTTTCGCTGAGCTTGCTCTCGTAAGGGGCACGATGTCTCTGCATCAGTGCAGTCATGCCTGGGTCGGCCGCAAGCAGGTTGGAGAACACGGGCAGTAGTTTGTAGTGGAAGCTCGTTATCTTTCCGGCTTTGACTTCAAAGTCCAACACGCCAAGGAACTTGCCATTGGATCCTGCGTTGGTCACCAGCGTGGTGCCTCCACGGTTCTTTACAGGGATAGGCGCCGGGATACCGTCATGCGTGTGGCCGCCCAGAATGGCATCCAAGCCGCTGACGCGCGAGGCGAGTTTCAGATCCACATCCATGCCGTTGTGCGACAACAGCACGACGACCTGCGCGCCCTTCTTGCGCACCTCGTCAATCGTGGCTTGCAGGTTCTCCTCTTGGATACCGTACGACCAATCCGGCACGAAGTAACGCGGGTTGGCAATGGTACTGTAGGGGAAAGCCTGCCCGATGATGGCGACGGGAACACCGTTCATCTCTTTCATGACGTAGGGCTTGAACACGGGATCACCGAAGTCGGTGGTTTTGACATTCTGCGCGACCACATCCATCTTGCCGCGCAACACGCCCCCTTCCGCTTCTTTGATGCGCTGCGCACCATACATGCACTCGAAGTGCATAGTCATCACATCCACGCCCAATTCAAGGCAGGCGTCGATCATGTCCTGGCCGTTGCTCCACAGCGCCTGTCCGCTCCCCTGCCATGTGTCACCGCCGTCCAGCAGCAATGAACCAGGGCGCGATGCGCGCACTTGTTTGACCAGCGTCGCCAGATGGGCGAATCCACCCACTTTGCCATAGCTACGTGCGGCTTCAACGAAGTCGAGACTGGTGAAGGCATGTGCTTGCGCTGAACCCGGTTTGATGCCGAAACGCTTGAGCAGTGCCTTGCCAACCAGATGCGGCGCTTGACCACTCATCGCTCCTACGCCGAGATTGATCGCGGGTTCACGGAAGTACATCGGGTACAACTGCGCGTGACTATCGGTGATATGCAAGAAGCTGACATTGCCGCGACGTGGCAAGTCATACATGCGCGATGCGTCGCTGGCGGCAAAACTTTCGTTGCTGTTCAACACAAAGCCGCCCGCCGATGCGATGGCCATTATCTGAAGGAATTCGCGACGATTCATGCCCATGAGGATCTCCTTTGTTTTTGGTGGAGGTCGGCTGCCAATAGTTTTGCTAGGGTGGGCACGCTATTAGTGCCAACGCGTTATGCCAGAACGAGTGTTCCCTCACCCCAACCCCTCACCCGACGGGGGAGGGGCTTTAACTCCCTTCCACCGCTGGGGGAAGGGATGGGGATGAGGGACACTTTGTAAAAATATCACTGCGTCGAGAGTAATGCGTGAGCACAAAAACCCCACCCTATGCGTCATTTATTGACGGGTGATTCAGGGTCCAACATTAGCGCAACCAAGTCCTTCATCTGTGCTTCGCTCAAGATGCCCATGTGACCAAAGCGTGGCATATTGGCACACGCGTTCATTGCCTTTGCATTGTAGATACGTGCGTAGACATAACGCTGGATATCCTCACCGCTGCCGCGCACCTTGCCGAAATTCAGCAAGCTAGGACCGATGGTGCCATAGGCGATCTCTTTGGATGACAACTGGTGGCAGTTGTAGCAATTACCGCCAGGCACATCTTCCGGCTTATCGCTCCAAGTCATACCGCGCCCACTCTGCGCCAATTTCTCGCCTGCTTTCCAATCGCCCATGAACTTACCATCCGCGGGATATTTGATCGCTTCCGCTTCTTTGGCTTCCAACTTCGTTTTCAGCTTGGGCGGGAGTTTATCCACGTATTTGCTACAAGCCGCTTGCAACTCGTCTTGATTCACACGCGTGGCTTTGGCGATACCTTTGTCGCGAAAATCACGTTTCACGATCTCAGCGGTCTTGGCATCCAGATTTTCAGCCTGCACAGGTGCCACCATCAAAGTGAAGACGGCGGAGACGGTGATACTCATCATCAGTTTTGCATTCATATTCGTATCCCCTTTAACGTTTCAGACCCGGACCGGCAAATTCAGCGCCGTTCGCACTGACTGCCAAGAAGGTGGTCAAGGCGATAGTCGCTTCAGACGCGAACTTGGGTTCAGGGAATCGTTGTTGACGGAAGCAATCGTTCAAACGCCATTGGAACGAACGAGTCAGCCCTTGAGAGACGCGATAGGCTGGCCAAGTCGTATAGGCAGACTGCGCATCCTTCTTGTTGTGACTCAGGTTGGGCAGGTCCTGCATACGGATGCGCACACCGCTGGTGGCATGGCAAGTGGAACAAGCGAAGTCATACGGGCCAGCGCGATAATTGAAGATGCGTTTGCCGATCTCGTACGATTCTTTAACCTTGGGGTGCTTGGTCGAGACAGCCATCTTGATACCTTTGGATTGCCCCACCACATAGGTGGCCAGCGATGAGATGTCCGATGCTTTCTTTTCCGATGCGAATGGTTTGGCTGCGACCTCTTCTTCCTTGAAACCTTGCAGTGTCGTCATACAGGTCAGCAGACGCGATTCCAAGTCTTGTACTTGCTGGGTATCTTTGAAGAACTTCGGCAACTCGGCATAAGCCCCCTTCACCACGCCCGCACCTTTACCCAGATCACATTGCTCCAAACTGACTTTATTTGGCCCCGCCGCTTTCTTCCACAACTCCTCGCCGCGCATCTCATCGAACTCGGCAGGGTTGCCGTCACTGATCATCTCGCGATATTGCTCGATACGCTCCGAATCAGTCACGGCGCTTTCTGCCGCAACCGCAGCAAAGCTTACCGACAACGCCAGCAACAAGAGTGCTTTGTATGTCTGTTTGGTTCCCATTTTTTCTCCCTGATAAAAAATGGCCATGCAGTCGCATAGCCAATTTATTCATTCATCGCATCATGCTGCGATCGTCGCCTCGTCGGTACGGCTTTCGCCTTTGTTGTCGACCCAGCTGATTGAGACCTTTTCTCCAGCCGCTCCCCCTTTGAATCGGAACAACAGGTATGGGTTCTTGGATACCGACTGTCCGAATTGAGCTTCCAATACGGTGCGGCCTTGATATTGCGCTTTGACTTCGGTGATGAACCAAGCGGGGATCAAGGTGCCGTCTGCCTCTTTGCGCAACCCTGTCTCCATATCGTGTTGCATCAATATCTTCACTTCGGTTACGCCATCTTTAGCAGTGGCGCGTATCTTCATTGGATTTGCCATGTCTTCGTCCTTAATTCGAGTATGTCGTCGGAATGATCAACCGCCACAACCACCAGCAGTGACCTTGACCTCTTTAGAC
>JBAYTV010000226.1:0-3770 GCA_041675405.1 Sideroxydans sp.
CAGCAGAAGGTCGCGCGTTTCTCGGCGATGACTTTGAGCCAATCCGGCCTTGCAACGATGCCGAACTCGTCACGCAGTTCGGCGATGACTTTCTCAGCCAGCTCATCCTGACTTAATTCTTGGTGTATCCCTTCCGCGCTGATGACGGCAGCAAGTAGGCCGTATTGTTCGGCTATCTGTCCTTTGTCGAACAACCACTGGCTGAAGCGTTGATGCAGACCGATCATGGGATGCGGCAGACGCACATGCGCTGGATATTGCAGATACACGGTGTAGATGGGTTGCTGTTCCAACGCATCTATCTGCGAGACGGTCTTGCTCATCTCGGGGATAGGGCGCAACAGCTTGGCGGCAACGCTGGGTGGTGTAGCGCAGATGACGTGGCTGAAGGCTTGTGTGCCTTCAGCGGTGACCAGATCAAAACCCTCTTGTTTGGGGTTGATGCACTCCACAGCACACGAGAGATGCACTGTTCCACCATGCAGTTCTACATAGTCCGCCGCAGGTTGCGGGAACAATGCGGTGAAGTCGATGCGGGGCAACAGCATGTCGCTATCCGCGCGTTTACGGTTGAGTGCATCGCGCAGCACATTGAGTAAGACCTGCGCAGAAGCTTTATGGATGGGTGTGTTCAACGCGGCGATACACAGCGGTTCCCATAGTTTGAGTGAGAGGTCTGCATCTTGGCCATTGCAACGCAACAGTTGGGTGACAGTGGTGTCGAGTGTTCCCTCACCCCAGCCCTCTCCCGGTGGGAGAGGGAGCTTACGCAGTTGAAAGTTTGCGCGTTGCAACTTGAGCATGAATTCGGCGGCCTTCATGCGTTCGGTCCACGTCAGTCCTTGCGCATTGATCAAGGCGACGAGTAGATGTAACGGGGCAGGCAGGCAGGGCGCTTTGAGCGAGAACTGACCGTGTAGGTCGAGTTGCAAAGGGAGACACAGGAAATCTTTTTCGATATCGCCGCCAACCAATTCGATGAGTCGCAACGTCTCGCGGTAGCAACCGAGCAACAGATGCTGTCCGTTGTCCAGAGTCAAATAATCCCCCATTAGGGGGCGATTACTCTTTCCCCCCTCGGGGGAAAGTTGGATAGAGGGAGCAGAGGATGAATCTCTCCGCAATACGGGATAAGAGGTGCTGATGCCGCGCGCACGTCCACCGAGTTGCTTGGCGCTTTCAAAAACGGTGACCTTGACGCCGCGCGAAGTGAGTTCAGCGGCGGCCGCCATGCCCGCATAGCCACCGCCGATGATTCCCACTTGAATACTTGAAGATTGATCCATTTATGTTTGCGTAGCCTATCGCTATGTATTCCCTCCCCCTGTCAGGGGGAGGGTTAGGGTGGGGGTGAATCTTTCAATCTTTCTGCAATCCTGAAGAGCACTCCATCCAGATTTTCTAGTACGTCTGTATTCCAGAATCGCAACACCTGCCAACTTTGTTCCTGCATGAATATATTTCGTTGTTCATCGTAGTCTTGATGGTCTTGATGCTGTCCACCATCCTAGCCTTCCCGCTGTGAGGGGGAAGGAATCGGTCAGTTGGTGATCCATGCCTTAAGCGCCAGCCACAGCTTGTAACCCGTGCCGAGCGAGACCCGTTCTTTCAACACATGGCAGCCGCTACGTTCGACTTCTTCCAGCACAGCACGATAGATGGCCGCCATGATGAGTCCGGTGCGTTGCGCCTTGCGATCCACTGCGGGTAGATGGTCGAGTGCTTGATCATAGAAACGTTGCGCACGTTCGATCTGGAACGCCATCAGCTTTTGGAAATTCTCTGTCTCGCGTGAGTTGAGGATGTCGGCAGCGGTGACACCGAACTGTTGCATCTCGTCCATTGGTAGATAGATGCGGTTGCGTCGTGCATCTTCGCCCACGTCGCGGATGATGTTGGTGAGCTGGAAGGCGATGCCGAGATCGTGCGCATATTTCAATGTCTCACGATCCGTGTAGCCGAAGATCTCAGCCGACAGCAGGCCGACCACGGAGGCAACGCGATAGCAATACAGTTGCAGTGATTTGAAGTCGGCATAACGCGGTTGGTCAAGGTCCATCTCCATGCCGTCGATGATCTCCAGCAGGTGTTCTTGTGGCAGATTGAATTTTGCAACGACGGGTATCAATGCTTTGCAGACTGGATGGGTAGGGTGTCCACCGAACACTGCAGCTACTTCGTTGCGCCACCAGTTGAGCGTGGTGCGCGCCACATCGGCATCCGAACACTCATCCACCACATCATCCACCTCGCGGCAGAAGGCATACAGCACGGTCATGGCTTGCCGTCTATCTGGGGAGAGGAAGCGGAAGCTACTGGTGAAACTGGAGCCGCTTTGCTTGGTCTTGTCTACGCAGTACTGGTAAGAGTCCATCGGTTTCAGAGGGGGGCAGATTTTGCCAGCATGATAACCCAGTCGAATGGGCGCAATACCGGACGCTTGTTGAATACGTCGTAGTCAGCCGCTTCGATCTTGTCGAGGATGCGCAGGCCGCCCTGAATGATCATGCGCATCTCTAATCCGATGCGCCCGGTGAGGATGGTGCCGAGCGGTTTCCCGAATAGCATCAATTCGCGTGCGCGTTCGATTTGGAACTTCATCAATGCACGCCACGCGTCATCGCATCGCGCTTGGGCTATCTGTTCTTCCGTCACGCCGAAGCGAGTCATCTCATCTTGTGGCAGATAGATGCGGGCTATGGCGATGTCCTTAGCGACGTCCTGCCAGAAGTTGATGAGCTGTAGCGCGGTACAGATTGCGTCGGAGTAGGCGAGGTTGACGGGTGTAGCTTCTTCGTACAGATGCAACAGCAGCGTGCCCACGGGATTGGCCGAGCGACGGCAGTAGTCGAGCAATTCGTCGTAGTTCGCGTAACGCTTCTTCACCACATCTTGCGAGAAGGCATCCAGCAGATCGTGCATGGGCTGCAAGGGCAGCGCATGCGCTTTGACCTCAACGGCCAGATGCTGGAACAAGGGCATCAGCGGCGTCTCGTCCGCCGCGATGTGGATCAACTCGTCACGGAAGTCATTCAACTGCTGCAGCCGTTCTGCATTCGAGAATTCACCCTCATCGGCGATGTCGTCTGCCGCGCGGGCGAAGTGATAGATGGCGGCGACTGGCTTGCGCAGCCGCTTGGGCATCAGGATAGATGCGACAGGAAAATTTTCGTAGTGCTCTACAGACATGCGCTTACAGCAGATCCTCACGATGCAGCATGAACACGAACTGGTCACCAGCGGCGACATCCAGCCAGGTGAAGGGGAGCTTGGGATACGCTGTTTCGAGCGCGTCACGGTTGTGACCGATCTCGACGAGGAGCAGTCCGTTCGGATTCAAATGCTCGGCTGCCTTGGCAAGGATGATGCGTGTCGCATCCAGACCATCGTCGCCGCTGCCGAGTGATAGCTCGGGTTCATGTTTATATTCGGGGGGTAATGCGGCGACCGAAGGGGCATCCACGTAAGGTGGGTTGCAGATGATGAGATCGTAACGTTTTCCCGCAAGCTCGGTGAAAAGGTCAGACTCGATCAGGGTGATCTGATCATCCAATAGATAGTCCGTCACGTTGTATTGAGCGACATCCAAGGCGTCGGCGGAGAGATCGACTGCATCGATGCTCGCATTGGGGAAGGTGTGTGCGGCTAGGATGGCAAGGCATCCGCTGCCGGTACACATATCCAATACGCTGGTCACTTCCTCGGCATCCTCGATCCATGGCGACAACTCTTCTCGCAATAGCTCGGCGATGAAGGAGCGCGGCACGATG
>JBAYTV010000227.1:0-3759 GCA_041675405.1 Sideroxydans sp.
ATGGCGGCGATACCCGCCAAGCCGAAACCGAAATGGCATGCGGCAGAGGTGCTCAAGAGACCGCTTAGCGCTTCAACGATGGGATAGCGAGGAGATATTGCTACGCCACAGCCTGCGCATTTCCCGCGCAGCAAAAGGTAGCTGACGATGGGTATGTTCTCGTGTGCCGAGATGGCATGTCCACAATGC
Organism: Sideroxydans sp.; assembly: GCA_041675405.1. Classification (GTDB taxonomy): domain Bacteria; phylum Pseudomonadota; class Gammaproteobacteria; order Burkholderiales; family Gallionellaceae; genus Sideroxyarcus. The sequence goes on from JBAYTV010000227.1 coordinate 190, forward strand.
GGGCATGCCGAGCGTGGTACGACCAAGTTGTAATCTGCGGTAGAGGCAGCCACCTGCCCATTCAGTTCAGCGCACTGTGTCTGCCATTCGCGTTCCATCATCTTTGGTAGGCGATGAATGACGACATTAAGGAAGCTTCCCACGAGTAATCCGATGACACCAGCAAGAATCGCGAAGGTTATGGGAGATGATTCAAGTAAAGCTAGCATCGTGGATCGAACCTGTAAAAAAGGCGCGGCATTTGAGCCGCGCCTAGGGTTATGCTGACATGGCTAAACGACTTGGCCCATCTTGAAGATTGGCAGATACATCGCCACCACCATGCCGCCGATGAGCGTTCCCAGCACCACCATGATGATGGGTTCCATCAGGCTGGATAGAGCTTCGACCGCATCATCGACTTCGGCTTCATAAAAGTCAGCGACTTTGGACAACATGCTGTCGATCGCGCCAGATTCTTCGCCGATGGCGACCATCTGCAGGACCATGCTGGGGAAGACATTGGAGTTGATCATGGCTGAATTCAAGCTACTGCCAGAGGTGACTTCTCGCTGAATCTGCTTGGTTGCATCGTAATAGACCGCATTGCCAGCTGCGCCCGCGACAGAGTCGAAAGCTTCGACAAGGGGAACGCCAGCTGCGAACATCGTGGACAAGGTTCGAGTCCAGCGTGCGATGGTCGCTTTGCGGACCAAGGGGCCGAATACTGGAATCTTCAGCATTATTACGTCCATGGCGCGCTGTAGTTTTTTACTGCGCTTCCATGTGTAAAAGAACCAGTAGCCGCCGCCGCCTATCGTGCCAAATATCGCCCACCACCAATCCACGAAGAAATCGGAAATAGCCATGAGAAGCAGGGTGGGGCCCGGAAGGTCGGCCCCGAAGTTTGAGAACAATTCTTTGAAGGCGGGTACAACGAAGATCATGATGACAGCCGTGATAACGAAGGCCACCACGATGATCGAAACAGGATAGAACAATGCAGATTTAATTTTGCTCTTGATGGCTTGGATCTTTTCCTTGTAGGTTGCCAAGCGATCTAGCAGGCTATCCAAGATACCTGCGGCCTCGCCTGCGCCAATCAGGTTGCAAAACAGTTCGTCAAAATAGAGGGGGAATTTGCGGAAGGCTTGTTCGAGACTGCTGCCCGTCTCCACATCGGTCTTGATGTCGAGAAGCAAGCGCGCTACCGCGGGATTGTCGTGACCTTTGCCGACGATATCGAAGGCTTGAAGCAAAGGAACGCCCGATTTCAACATGGTGGCGAGTTGGCGCGTGAACAAGGTGACATCTTTTTCTGAGACTGAGCCGCCACCCTTGGAGCTCTTCTTGATCTTGTTGACTTGGATACCTTGGCGGCGCAAATGCGCAGAAACGCTAGCCTCTCCAGCGCCACGCATCTCACCTTTTACGACCTTGCCGGATTTGTCCTTACCTTCCCAGCTGTACTGGATTTCTTTAGTTTTCTCGGGTTTTGCGGTAGCCATCGTGTTACCTCGATCCAAGTGATGCCATAGTGAAGGTTCCGTTCATTCTGAAATCTATGCGCCAATACGCTAGATTATAAAGGTTTTTTGCATGATGCATGGCTTTGTAGGCTTTGTAAAGTTTAGGGCTAAGGCCTATGCGTCTCTGGTCGAGTTGGGAATATTCTGGCCACTTTGACTGCTCTGTCTTGTGTTTGGATGATCTCGATCGCATAGCCTTCGACCTTGAGGCTGGTACCTGGCTCGGGAATATCTTGTAGGTGCTCCAAGATCAGGCCATTCAAGGTCTTTGCTTCGCCTAGGGGTAGATGCAATCCTAACTTGCGATTCAGTTCACGCAGGCTACTACTCCCTTCCAACAGCATGCTGCCATCGGAATGACGCAGATACCTCCCCGTCTGTGAGGGGGACTGTGTAGTGAAATCGCCCACGATCTCTTCAAGGATATTCTCCAGCGTCACCAGTCCAAGTAGTTCGCCGTATTCATCCACTACCAACCCCATGCGCGTATGTCGCTCTTGGAATTGCTGTAATTGTTTTAAAAGCGGGGTGTCAGAGGGGATGAAATAAGGCTCTTGCAATATCTCGCGCAATTGGGTGGCATCGATAGCTTCCTCCTGCAATAGAGAAAGCACTCGTTTGATATGCAAGATGCCAATGATGTTGCTCTGCGAGTCCGCATAAACCGGCATCAGGGTGTGGTGGCTGGTGATGATCTGCTGGCGCAATTCGGCAGGATCGACATCGATATTGAGCGACTCGATCTGATTGCGCGGAATCATCACATCATTCACGGTGATGCGTTCCAGATCGACAAGGTTCAGCAACATCTTCTGGTGTTTGCGCGGCAGGAAATGCTCCGCATCAAGAACCATTGAGCGTAACTCTTCCAGCGTCACTTTTGTTTTGCTGTGGTCGTTATGCAGTTTGATCCCAAGAATTCTCAAGAATCCCTTGACCAGCATACCCGCAACCCAAACAACGGGGTGGAACAGGGTGATGAGCGGTGAGAGGATGTAACTGAACGGAAGCGCGATGCGCTCGGGATAGCTGGCTGCAAGCACTTTCGGCATGATCTCGCTGAACACCAGCAAAATGAATGTGATCGCAAGGGTCCCGCTCAATATCGCCCAGTCATTTTGACCGAACAAACGCAGAATGATGATGTTGGTGACGGCTGCGGCAGCCACGTTCACTAGGGTGTTTCCCAGCAGGATGGAGCCCAGCAGTTTGTCCACTTTTGCGAGCAAACGGGTCACCAGTTTAGCGCTGCGATTCCCTTTGCGAACCAGCGCGTTCAGGCGATAGCGATTGATGGCCATCAAGCTGGTTTCCGAGCTTGAAAAGAAAGCGCTGCAAATGATCAGGACAGCCAGTATCCAGAGAAGCGCGCTGATTGAAAGATCATCCAAGATTTGCCACCAGAGAAAACGATAGCCCGAGTATCAATGTTGCTGTTGTGCAGTGTCAACTGGCCTCGTTCCTTGCACTGGTAGCGCGGAACATCATCCAGATGCCGATCAGCACCATTGGCAAGCTTAGCCATTGCCCCATACTCACGCCGAATGTCATCAAGCCGAAGATGCCGTCATCGGGATTGCGCGCGAACTCGGCGATGAAACGGAAGCTGCCGTAGCCGATGAGGAACAAGCCCGACACTGCGCCGACAGGGCGCGGTTTGCTCGAATACCACCAGAGCAAAATGAAGAGCGCGACCCCTTCCAAGGCGAACTCGTACAACTGCGAGGCATGGCGAGGGATGTTGTCTACATGAGGGAACACCATGCCCCAAGGCCCATCCGTGGGGCGTCCCCACAACTCGCCGTTGATGAAATTACCGATGCGTCCGAAGGCCAAGCCCGGCGGCACGAGTGGGGCGATGAAATCCATCAGCCTAAGCCATTGGATGTTGCGTCCGCGCGCGAACAGCGCCATCGCAACGAGTACACCTAGGAAACCGCCATGGAAAGACATGCCGCCCTCCCATACCGCTAAGATTTTGAAGGGATGCGAAAAATAATAGCTGGGGCTGTAGAACAACACCTCTCCCAAGCGTCCGCCCAAAATGACCCCGAGCACACCA
>JBAYTV010000228.1:0-3755 GCA_041675405.1 Sideroxydans sp.
CAGCGCTCCCACATCAGAGCTCTTTGGCTTTCAGTGTAATAGATTCGCGGTCTCTGTTTCATCTGCAACACTCCTTCTGCTTACGCAGATTCTAGTGTGTTGCATCGACCGGTTGAAACCGCACCGTGTTCAGGTCATTCGACCAGTGTAGGTATGCCATAATCCCCTCCAACATAAATCTATTTTTATATGCGACATTTGCAACTAGGGGCGCATTCTTTCTTACCCCTACCAAGTCGTCAATCGAAATGAGTCCTACTGTTGCATTAAGGTTTGAGTTGTGACTGAATTTCCCCAAATAGTTCACCGTTCACTCTTGCGTCGCTATCTGTTGGCGGGATATGTGCTGATGCTGGTTTATGCCAGCCTTTCCCCATTTGCGGGCTGGCAAGAACAAGGTTTGGACTTCCTCGAAGTGCTCGCATCGCCGATCGGGCAAACCTATACGGCGTTCGATGCCGTCACCAATTGCCTGGCTTATCTGCCGCTTGGGATGTTGCTGGCATTGACGGCGCGCACCTATGTGGCGGGTTGGCGTAGTTTGGTCATTACCGTCATGGTGGCGATGACGCTGTCCTTGCTGTTGGAATATCTGCAAATGTATCTGCCCAGCCGTATCAGCTCGAACGCGGATGTGCTGACCAATGCGTTCGGTGCCCTGATGGGTGGGGTGCTGGTATTAGTCATAGCCCACAGGCCGTGGTTCGCACGTGCGACCCAATGGCGCATCGACCTCTTCCAGCGTGGACATGGGGTGGATTTTGGTCTGGCGTTGCTCATGCTGTGGATGTTCGCGCAGATCAACCCTACCCTGCCCATGCTGGGTAATGTGTTCATCACCGAGGCAGCGCACCGTATCTTCGTGACCATGCCCGAAGCGCCGTTCAACCTGTGGGAGAGCGTGGCGGTCGCACTCAATCTGCTGATGATAGGCCTGCTGTTGCAGACCCTGTTGCGTGTGCGTCGAGATGCGGCCATCGCCTTGATGATCGTGTTGTGTGTGGTCGCTTTGGCGAAATTCGGCGCGGCGGCACTGTTGCTCAAATCGTGGGCACTGATGTTGTGGCTGAACAGCGAAGCGATGCTCGGTATCGTCTTGGGAATGCTGTTGTTGTGGGCTATGCACTCTCTGCACAGAGTCGCGCTGTTATGGGTCACCGCGACGGCAGCATTGGTCTATCTCACGCTCGCACTGTGGGTACTCGACAGCGGCACCCCCTCTGCGGCGATGCGCCTGTATCATTGGCGTTACGGGCATCTGCTCAATTACAACGGCATGTCGCAGATCGTATCTGGCGTGTTCCCGTTGCTGTTGATCGCTTATCTGTGGCGGACGAGCAGACGGCGAGCAGAGTGATTTGAAAGGCAAGGAGTCAACGATGAATTATTTCGACAAGCATGTGTTTTTCTGTACCAATCAACGTGAAGATGGCAGTGATTGTTGTGGCAATCGTGGCGCGCAAAAAGCGCGCGACTACGTTAAAGACAAAGTCAAGGCGTTGGGTCTGTCTAATAGCCAAAACAAGATACGTATCAACTCGGCAGGTTGTTTGGATCGCTGCGACGACGGCCCGGTGTTGGTGGTCTATCCAGAGGGCGTCTGGTATACCTTTGTGGACGAGAGTGATCTGGATGAGATCATCGAATCGCATTTGAAGAACGGGCAGGTCGTAGAGCGCCTGAAGATCTAATGGCGGTCACGTTACAAAAATTCTCGGTCACGGGCTCGGCGGGACATCTGGAAGGTGTCGTTCATCTGCCGGAGGAGATGCCGTTGGCTATCGCTGTCGTCGCGCATCCCTTGCCCACTATGGGCGGCACGATGGAGAACAAGGTCGCGGTCATCCTTGCAAAGACTTTCGCCGAATTGGGGTGTGCGACATTGCGTTTCAATTTCCGGGGCGTAGGTGCGAGCGTGGGTGAGTTCTCCGGAGGCGATGGCGAAGTGCAGGACCTCATCGCCGTCACGCGTTATGCGCAGGAACAGTTCGGCGAAGAGCTGCCGTTGATACTCTCTGGCTTCTCATTTGGCGGTTACGTCGCCGCGCGGGCTGCGCAAACACTGAAGCCGCAGCACCTCATCTTGGCAGGGCCTGCGGTGGGTCGCTTCGCTATGCCAGCGGTATCGCCCGACACGCTGGTCATCCACGGTGAGCATGACGACGTCGTGCCGCTGGCGGATGCCTTCGAGTGGGCGCGCCCCCAGCATCTCGCCGTCGTGGTGTTGCCGCAGGCCGACCATTACTTCCACGGACGATTGACGTTATTGCGCAGTATCGTGCGCAAACACTTTGTCGGGGTGGCGCTGTGAATTTGAAAATCAAAAGCATTAACCACAGAGTACACAGAGAAATTTCCGCGATAAATTCTCTGTGTACTCTGTGGTCTCTGTGGCAAAAAAGTTTTAATCAATGAACCCGGTTATCCAAGCCATCGGTCTGCAAAAATCCTACGGTGGTCAGCGCGTGGTGGATGGTCTCGACCTGTCTATCCGCAAAGGGGAATGTTTCGGTCTGCTCGGTCCGAATGGTGCGGGCAAGACGACGACACTGCGCATGTTGCTCGGGCTCATCGCGCCCGATGCCGGCAGCGCCATGTTGCTCGATCTGCCTGTTCCGCAAGCTGCGCGTGAGGCACGCATCCGCGTCGGCGTGGTGCCGCAGATGGACAACCTCGACCCTGATTTTACGGTGGCGGAGAACCTGCTGGTGTACGGGCGCTACTTCGGCATGAAGGATGCAGAGATCGAAGCGCGCATCCCGTCGTTGTTGGAATTCGCTAGCCTCACCCACAAACGAGATGCGAAAGTGCCGACGCTTTCGGGTGGTATGAAGCGTCGTCTCACCTTGGCGCGTGCGCTGGTGAACGACCCCGATGTCATCTTCCTAGACGAACCCACCACCGGCCTCGACCCCCAAGCACGCCATCTCATCTGGCAACGTCTGCGTGCGCTCACGCAACAGGGCAAGACACTTCTGCTCACCACACACTTCATGGATGAAGCCGAGCGTCTGTGTCATCGTCTCGCGGTGATGGATAACGGCAAACTCATCAGCCAAGGTTCGCCGCGAGAACTCATCGAACAGAATATCGAGCCGCAGGTGGTGGAGGTGTTCGGTGAGACATCGGGGCAATGGGCGAGTGAACATGCAGCGCACTATGCGCAGCGTTTCGAAGTGAGTGGTGAATCGGTGTTCTGTTATGCGCGCGATGCACAGCCGCTGGTTGCTCATCTGCAAGCGCAATCCGAACTGCGCTATTTGCATCGACCTGCAAACCTCGAAGACGTATTCCTCAAGCTGACAGGCAGGGAGATGCGCGAATGAATCTGATATTCCGCATGCTGTGGGTGATCGTGCGCTCCTACTTCCTCAAACGAATCGAGATGGACCGTGTCACCAGCTCGCTCAGTTTGCATGTGCTGCCCAACGACATCGATATCAATCTTCATATGAACAATGGTCGCTACCTAACTATCTGTGATCTCAATCGTGTCGATGTGTTCGCGCGCAGTGGCTTGTTGAGAGCCATGTTCAAACGCAACTGGATCCCCGTCATTGCGGAACACACCATGACTTATAAGAAGCCGCTGAACATCTTTCAGCGATATGAGGTGAGTCTGGAAATGGTGAGGTGGGACGAAAAATATTTTTACATGACGCATACCTTTACGGTGGGCGAGCGTGTCGTGGCGGAAGGCACATCGAAAGGATGTGTGTATGCGCGCGGCAAGGGTGTGGTCAGTCCCGCTGATG
>JBAYTV010000229.1:0-3731 GCA_041675405.1 Sideroxydans sp.
GTAGTGCATGAACAGCGCGTTGGCAATCCCGAGGTTTCCTTCCGCGTTCTCAAAGTCGATCGGATTCACTTTGTGCGGCATGGTGGAGGAGCCGACTTCACCCGCGACCACTTTCTGTTTGAAGTAGCCCAGTGAGATGTAACCCCAGATGTCGCGGTTCAGATCGATGAGGATGGTGTTGGCACGCGCGTAGGCGTCGTACAACTCGGCCATGCAATCGTGCGGCTCGATCTGGATGGTGTAGGGATTGAACGCGATACCGCGCGCCTCGACGAAACGTTTGGCGAAACTCTCCCAATCGACATCGGGATAGGCTGAGAGGTGTGCGTTGTAATTGCCCACCGCACCATTGATCTTGCCCAATATCTCGACCGCTGCGATACGCGCATGCGCGCGACGCAGACGATGCACCACGTTGGCCATCTCTTTGCCCATGGTGCTAGGCGTCGCGGTCTGTCCGTGGGTACGGCACAGCATGGGGACGTCTGCCAGTTGGTGCGCGATACTGCGCAGTCTGTCGATGATGGCTTGCAGTCCAGACAACATCACTTCTTTGCGCGAGTGGTTGAGCATCATCGCGTGACTCAGGTTGTTGATGTCTTCCGAGGTGCAGGCGAAGTGGATGAATTCCAGTGCCTTGGTGGTCTCTGGATTCTCTGCCAGTTTCTCACGCAACCAATATTCGATCGCTTTCACGTCATGGTTGGTACGGCGCTCGATGGCTTTGATCTGTTCCGCATCTTCCTCGGAGAATTGTGCCGCGAGTTGATCGAGCTGGGCGATGGTGCGGATGGTGAATGGTGGAAGTTCTTTGATGCCCGCTTCAGCACTCAAGGCTTTGAGCCATTCGATCTCGATCAAGAGACGGTAACGGATCAAACCGTACTCGCTGAAGTATCCGCGCAAGGGTTCGACCTTGCTTTGATAGCGGCCATCTAGAGGAGAAAGGGCGGTGAGTGCGGAAAGAGTCATGGTGTCGTAGCCAAAAAGAATACAGGGGCGCATTTTACGCGAAGAGGTGGTTCTAGGGCGCTTCTATAAATTCAAAATCCTAAGCAAGGCAAGGCGCGAACGAAAAATTGCGACGACGCATATGTTTGATATGTTAGGAGTGATTTTTCGTGAGCAACGCCGTATTGCGACGGAGTTTGGATTTGTAGAAGTGCCCTTCTATGCAGGTTGCGTGATGAGTGTGCGGGTCGGGAAGGCGAAGTCGGCACCATGGCGCGCCACGATCTCTGAGACTTTGAGTAACACATCCTGTCTAGTCTGGTGATGGTCCTGCAGGGCGCCAGTCTTGGTGAAGGACAAGAGTGTGATGTCGATCGATGATTCCGCCAACTTCCCTAAGGTAACGATCACAATCTGTTCTGCATCGGTATGGGGGTGCTGCCTCAGCATCTGTTCGATCTCAGTAGTGATGCTAGTGACCTTGCTGATGTCTTGATAACGCAATCCGACGACTTCCTCGATGCGACGATGCGAGATACGTGAGGTGTTCTCTACCACGATAGTGGTGAATAGCGAGTTGGGCACATAGAGCAGCGCCATATTGTTGGCACGTAGGGTCGTCTGACGCCAGCCGATATGTTCGACCGCACCTTCGATCTCTCTATCAGGTGAACGTATCTTGTCGCCGATATTGAAAGGGCGATCGAGGTGGATCATGAGACCACCGAACAGATTCGCCAGCAGATCCTTGGCGGCGAAGCCAACGGCGATACCACCGACACCGCCGAACGCCAATACGCCCGAGATGCTGAAGCCTAATGTCTGCATCATCATGAGTGCCGCCAGCACCACCACGATGATACGTGCGATCTTGCTCAGGCCGTCGACGGTCGTACGGTCTTCAGCGCCGTCGACGAGAGGGCGCGCTGCGATGGCATTGTTCGCCAGCTCACGGATCAGTTTGAACAAGAACCATGAGACGCAAAGGATGAATCCGATGTTGCGAGCAGGAGCGAGATAGTCGAGTAACTGCTCACCCGTCTGGCGCTGCACCAGATGAAGGATGAAGGACAGCCCGGATAGCCAGATCAGCGCAGGCAGCGGTTTCTTTGCCGCAGCGACGATTGCATCGTCCCAGATGTTCTCGGTGTGTGAGGCTGCTGTCTCGGCCCGTTTTAAGGCTCGAGCAAAGAGGAAGTGCGCCAGCAACGTACCGCCGAGAATGAGCAGTAAACGAATGATGTCAGGCGTGAGTTCAGTGATCATGGTTTGCTCTCGAGATTATTTGATGATGCCGCCACCCAGACAGACATCGCCGTCATAAGCGACCACGGATTGTCCGGGGGTGACCGCCCACTGTGCCTCATCGAAAGTGAAGTGGGCGCTACCGTTTGAAGCTATCGAGATACGGCAAGCCGCATCCTGTTGGCGATAGCGGGTCTTTGCTGCAAAAGGACGCGAGACATCGGGTGCCTGACTGCTGATCCAATGCATATCAAGTGCATCCAACTCTGGATCGAGCAGCGCGGGATGGTCGTGTCCCTGTACCACGATCAGGCGGTTGTTCGCCATGTCCTTATCTGCCACGAACCACGGCTCACCATTGCTCTCCTTGCCGCCACCGATGCCCAGCCCCTGGCGTTGACCGTAGGTGTAGAACGACAGCCCCATGTGTTGCCCCATCCCCTTGCCTTCCGGGGTCACCATGTCTCCAGGTTTGGTGGGGAGATAGCGGTTCAAGAACTCACGGAAAGGGCGCTCACCGATGAAGCAGATACCCGTGCTGTCTTTCTTCGCGGCGTTGGAAAGGTTGTACTGGTGCGCGATCTCGCGCACCTTCGATTTTGGGATGTCGCCCAGTGGGAACATCGACTTGGATAACTGAAGTTGGTTCAAGCGATGCAAGAAATAACTCTGATCTTTGCTGTGGTCATCCGCCTTGAGCAACTGGAACAAGCCGTCTTGTTCGCGCACCTTGGCGTAATGCCCCGTGGCGATCTTGTCTGCGCCCAGACGGATGGCGTGATCCAAGAATGCTTTGAACTTGATCTCTGAGTTGCACAGGATGTCAGGGTTGGGAGTGCGTCCCGCCTCGTACTCACGCAGGAAATAACTGAACACACGGTCTTTATATTCTTTGGCGAAATTCACCGCCTCGATCGGAACACCGATGGTGTCCGCCACCGAGACGGCATCGACCAAGTCTTGGCGCGAAGAACAATACTCACTGTCGTCATCGTCCTCCCAGTTCTTCATGAACAGACCGGTGACTTCATAACCTTGCTGTTTCAGGAGAAGTGCAGTGACGGCGGAATCCACACCGCCAGACATGCCAACGACGATATGTTGCCGAGATTTAAGATTGTTTTTCACGTTTGCCCTTTCTCCCGCAGAGATTAAAAACTGCCTTTCTCGATTGCCTCCTCTCCCGCAAGCGGGAGAGGATTGAGGTGAAGGGCTTTACCTCGGGGGAAAGTTGGATAGGGGGACGAGTTTGCTCGTTATTCATAGTGGGTGATCAAGTCGAGCGGATAACGTTTGCCCGCTATGTAGTCTTCCACGCAGCGCAGGATGAGCGGGCTGCGGTGACGATCTTGTGTCGCGCGTATCTCATCGAGCGTCATCCACACGGTGCGCACGATGCCTTTATCGAGTGAGCGTTCAGGATGATGAGCCAATAATTTACCGCCAAAAGCGAAGCGCAGATAGGTCGTGTCCGATACGGTCGAATGCCAGCGATACACACCGATGAGGAACTCGGGCTCAAAGCCATAGGCGGA
>JBAYTV010000230.1:0-3731 GCA_041675405.1 Sideroxydans sp.
ATAGCAATGAAAAGGCATGAGAGATAGGCGTGATAATATAACGGCACAAAAAATCACGCTGTTAATCAGGAGGAATTCTTTAATGGTCAGTCTGCAACCCCCTTTGTGCGACTTCGGCTGGAAAGCACGCCCGTTCGAATTGTTGGGCATCGACGGCAAGCGCCACACATTAGAGAGTTCCCGCGGCAAGAACGGCCTATTGGTGATGTTCATCTGCAACCATTGTCCTTACGTCAAATCCATCCGCGACCGCATCATCCGTGACGTGCGCGAACTGCAGCAACACGGCATCAACAGCATCGCCATCATGTCGAACGATCCTGCCGACTACGCAGAAGACAGCTTCGACAACATGAAACTCATCGCGCAGCAATACGACTACCCCTTCCCCTACGTGTGGGACGACACCCAGCAGGTCGCCAAAGATTACGGCGCGGTGTGCACGCCGGACTTCTTCGGTTTCAATGCGGATTTGGAATTGCAATATCGCGGTCGTCTGGACGCTTCGCGCAAGGAAGCGGCACCTGATGCACAGCGCGACCTGTTCGATGCGATGTTACATATGGCGAAGACAGGACAAGGCCCGCGCGAGCAGATCGCCAGCATGGGCTGTTCGATCAAATGGAAGGATGAAGCGTGAGGATACTGATTCTGGGAGCCGGACAAGTCGGTTCTACCGTTGCAGAAAGTCTGGTGAACGAAGCGAATGACATCACCATCGTCGATGCGGATGCCGAGAAGTTGCGGCTGCTGCAAGACCGTCTCGACCTGCGCACCGTCGTCGGTAACGCGGCGCACCCATCGACGTTAGAGCAAGCTGGTATCGCCGATGCCGACATGTTATTGGCAGTGACACAGAGTGATGAAGTCAATCTGGTCGCCTGCAAATTGGCGGCTTCGCTGTACAACACACCGACCCGCATCGCCCGTATCCGCTCCGCCGAATATCTCAACCGTGAAGAAGTGTTCAGCACGGATAATTTCTGTGTGAACTTCTCCATCTGCCCCGAACAAATCCTCACCGATTACATCACCAAGCTGATCGAGTTCCCAGAGGCGTTGCAAGTCTTGGAATTCGCGGATGGCAAAGTCTCTCTGGTCGCCGTGCGTGCCTTCGAAGGCGGACCGCTGGTGGGCAAACCCTTGAGCTTCTTGCGCACGCACATGCCTCAAGTCGAGACGCGCGTGGCTGCGATTTTCCGCAAGGATAGAGCGGTCAGCCCAGAGGGCACCACCGTCATCGAAGAAGGCGATGAGATCTTCTTCATCGCCGCCAAAGAGAACATCCGCCGCGTGCTGAAAGAGATGCGCCGCATGGACAAACCGACCAAGCGCGTGATGATCGTGGGCGGCGGCAACATCGGCAAACGTCTGGCCAAAGCGCTCGAGAACGACTATCAGGTCAAGCTCATCGAGTTCAATAAAAAAGCCTGCGAACGACTCGCCAGTCAACTGAGCAAGACACTCGTGCTGCACGGCGATTGCACCGACGAGAATCTTTTGCAGCAGGAACATGTCGAGGATGTGGATGTGTTCTGCGCGCTCACCAACGATGATGAGAACAACATCATGTCGGCGTTGCTGGCTAAACAGATCGGCGCACGCAAGGTGATCAGTCTTATCAATCGCAGCGCCTATGTCGGCCTGGTGCAGGGCGGCAAGATCGACATCGCGCTGTCGCCAGCCCACGTCACCATCGGTTCCTTGCTTGCGTATGTGCGCCAAGGGGACGTGGCTGCAGTCCACTCGCTGCGGCGTGGTGCGGCAGAAGCCTTGGAGCTGATCGCCCATGGCGATCGTGAATCCTCACAAGTGGTCGGTCGCCGTATCGATGAGATCCAATCACCGCGCGGCGCGACCATAGGTGCCATCGTGCGCAATGGTGAAGTCGTCATCGCGCATCACGATACGGTGATCGAATCCGATGACCACGTCATCGTGTTCGTCATCGACAAACAGATGATCCGCAAGGTCGAGCAATTGTTCCAAGTGAAACTCGGGTTCTTCTAATGCGGCGCGCCTTTACCGTCATTCACGCTTTGGGGTTGTTGCTAGTGGTATTCAGCATCGCCTACCTCATGCCTATTGTCACGTCGCTCATCTACGGCGACTACGTCATGCTGTTCGATTTTCTGTTGTCGATGGTGTGGACCGCTGCTGCGGGGACTTTGATGTGGATGCTGACGCGCAGACATAAAGGCGAACTCTCCATCCGTCACGGCTACTTGCTGGTGGTGGCGATGTGGACCGCGATGCCTGCTTTCAGCACCCTCCCTTTGCTGATGATGATCCCCAATCTATCGTTCACGGATGCCTACTTCGAGACAATGTCAGGCATGACCACCACAGGTGCGACCGTGCTCGTCGGTCTCGACAATCTGCCGCCAGCTCTGAACATATGGCGACATGAACTGAACTGGTTGGGCGGCTTGGGCATCATCGTGTTAGCCGTTGCTGTACTGCCCCTGCTCGGCATCGGTGGCCGACAACTGTTCAAAGCCGAGACGCCGGGGCCGATGAAGGATTCCGCCCTGACGCCCCGTATCGCCGACACAGCACGCAACCTGTGGATCGTTTACGTGGGTATCACCTTGGCCTGTATCGGCAGTTTGAAATGGGCGGGCATGTCTTGGCTGGATGCGATCTGTCATTCGTTCTCTACGATGGGCTTAGGCGGGTTCTCCACGCATGACGCAAGTGTAGGTTATTTCAATTCACCGCTTATCGAAGCCATCATGATCGCCTTCATGCTGGTTGCGGTACTGAACTTCGCCACCCATTTCATCGCATTGCGCAGTCGCAGCTTCAGGATATATCGCGTCGATCCCGAAGCCATCCCTTCCCTGACTTTGATCATCGGCAGCTGTATCGGCATCGCTGGTTTCTTATGGTGGCAGGAGGTGTATCCCAGTTTTTGGACAGCGCTGCGCCATGCCAGTTTCAACTTGGTCTCCATCGCCACCAGTTCCGGTTACGCCAGCGTGGATTACGCACAATGGCCCATCTTCGCTCCGCTCTGGATGATGCTACTCACCGCAACGGTAGCCAGTGCAGGCTCGACCGGTGGTGGCATCAAGATGATCCGCACCTTGGTTCTGGTGAAACAAGCCGGGCGCGAGTTCATCAAATTGCTCCACCCTAACGCAGTAGATCCGATGAAGATCGCCGGACAAGTCATCCCCAACAACATCGTGTTCTCGGTTCTTGGTTTTATCTTCCTGTACTTTATGACGATTGCGACGCTGACTTTTGCCCTACTCATCAGCGGCTTGGACTTCATCTCCGCCTTCACCGCCGTGCTTGCCTCGATCAACAACTGCGGCCCGGGATTAGGTGTGGTCGGCCCAGCCAGCAATTATCAGAGCCTGACCGATTTCCAGACTTGGGTATGCACGACAGCGATGCTGATCGGGCGCTTGGAGATTTTCACCGTACTCATCTTGTTCACACCGCAGTTCTGGCGGCGATAAACCCATTGAGCATAAACGGGGGGTGCGGTAGCATCCGACCCGTTAAGGATTTGCAGATTCTAAAAAAACGATAAATCAGGGTGGTCAACGTGAGCGATAGTCTATCTGGAATACGCATCGTACTGATTGACGACAGCAACACCATACGCCGCAGCGGTGATATTTTTCTCTCACAGGCAGGCGCCAAGGTGGTGCTGGCGGAAGATGGCTTCGACGGCCTATCCAAAGTGGTGGACAACAAGCCCGATGTGATCTTCGTCG
>JBAYTV010000231.1:0-3724 GCA_041675405.1 Sideroxydans sp.
ATTCATCCCGACCATCGGTGGCGGACGTTACCGTGCGGGTGAGGCGGGGGCGGGCGTGGCCCAGTGCGGCAGCTTGGCTGCCGACGTGCTGGACTTCACTGCGGCGGATACTTGTTTTCAAGTGCTGGGCCAGATGCCGCCGGTGGCCGTCGGCGACCAGATCGTGGTGTACAACCTGGGTATCCCCGGCGCTGATGCTTATGCGGGCAATACGACGGCCGTGCACAACCGACGTGCAGTAAGCGGGGTAGGTGCGAGCAGTATCTCGCTGACCTCAACCGCCGCGTTGCCGTTCGATTCTTGCGCCCTTGATGCGGGCGGTTTTGTGGTGGGTGGCTGCCGCTTTCAGGTAGTGCAGACTCCAGTGACGTATGTGTGCACCCCGATGGCGGGTGGTGTGGGCGGCACGCTGACGCGCTGGCAGGGATACACCATCCAAGCGGCGCAGCCTACGTCACTACCGATTGGAGGGAGCAGCGCTACGCTCGCGACCAACGTCAGCGCCTGTGACTTCACCTATGATGGGAACGTGGTCGCTGAGCGCTCCGGCTTGGTGACGATGCACATTTCCATCACTGAGGAGGGCGAAAGCGTCCGCCTTTATGGCGCAACCCATGTGAGTAACGTGCCATGATGAAAATCCAGCAAGGTTTTAGCATCATCACAGCCATTTTTCTGTTGGTGGTGTTGGCATTTCTGGGTGTGGCGATGGTTACTTTCTCGACCACCCAGCATCAGACGGTGGCGATGGACGTGATGGGTTCGCGCGCTTATCAGGCCGCGCGCGCCGGGGTGGACTGGGGGGCGTATCAGGTATTGCGCAACGGCAGCTGTGCCGCGACGACGACCTTGCCGGCGATGGCAGGAACATTGAGTCAATTCGGTGTGTCCGTGACCTGCGGGTCTGTTGCGGCAAGTGAAGTGACCGCCACGAGCGGAACTGTCACGGTCTATTCTTTGTCTTCCACGGCCACGTTCGGCACGTTGGGGCAGCCAAGCTACGTCGAGCGGCAGATCCAGATCACCATCGCGCAATGATGCGGAGTGCGCGAACCGTTTCCGTCGTCTATCCGACGAAGCTGTTCGTGTTTCGTCAATGACGTTCATCAGTAAAAGGCGGCTCTAATAATTTGTCATTCCCGCGTAGGCGGGAATCCGGCTTGTTGATTTGACAGGGCTCCCGCCTGCGCGGGAGCGACGAGGAATGAATATTTGAGATTTCCCAAAGCTAGCCGCTCCGGGGGCGTTCAAGCGACTGTCACGTTGATGGTTCAGTTCTTGCTGGGTTTCCTTAAATCAAAAGCCATATCCTGATTCACCTGGGGTGTGGCGATAGTTGGATGTTGCGGAGAGATATCATGGTCAAAACGATAGGCATCTATTTGAGTGGCGTGGTCGCCTTGTTGGCGCTGGGACTGGCGCAGGCCGCGCCTTATTTTGTTGCGGCAGGCACGGCGCGCAGCGGGACGGGAGCGGTCACTGTCGCATGGCCGGCGCACACGACTGACGATGTCGCCCTGCTGGTCGTCGAAAGCGCCGGCGGTCAGCCGGTCACATTGACCACCCCCTCCGGTTTCGTGCAGGTTACGAATAGCCCCCAGGCGACAGGCGCCGGCACGGCGGGTACCCAACTTAGCGTTTATTGGGCGCGCGCCACTTCGGCGGTCATGCCTTCCGTTGTCGTGGCTGACCCGGGAGACCACGTCTATGCACGGATCGTCACCTATCGCGGTGTAATCAACAGCGGCAATCCGTGGGATGTGACAGGCGGCGGAGTCAAAGCGGTCGCCAGCACGAGCGTGACCGTGACAGGGGTCACCACGACGGTGGCGGATACGTTGATCGTGCAGACGGTCGCGCGCGGAAACGACTCCTCTGCGGCCGCTTTCAGTGCCGAGACGAATGCGAATCTGGTGGGTATAGGCGAGCGCTCTGATGGCGGAACCACTTCGGGCAACGGGGGCGGCATCGCGGTATGGGACGGTACGCTCGTTGCTGCGGGTGCCAGCGGGAGCACCACGGCCACGGTCACCAGTTCGATCGACGCGTTCTTGACGATCGCGCTGAAGCCGGCAGCCGGAACGGGGAGTGCGACGGCAAGCCCTTCCAATTGTACGAACGTGGCGGGTATCGGCACCCTGCCGTGGTTGACTGCCGCCAATGCGATCTCCAGCAACAATGCGTTCTCCACGATATCGCTCAACGACCTTCAGGTGAGCAACTACCTGAGATGTACGGGTTACGGTTTCGCCATTCCGGCGGGGGCCACGATCACCGGTATCAGCGTGAACGTCGAGCGCAAGGCCTCCAACACGAACAGCGTCCGCGACGCAGCGATGCGCTTGGTCAAAGACGCGGCAGGGGCTCCGGCCATTCAAGCGACGGATCGCTCCACACTCACCAACTACACCACCGCAGATGTGGTCGAGGCGCATGGCGGTGCTGTCGATCTGTGGGGCGGGGCATGGACGTCTGCAGATATCAATTCCACGAATTTCGGTGCTGCCTTCGCTGCACAGAAACCGGGTACGGCAGGCGGCGCGCGTACGGTGAGTGTCGATCACATGTCGATCACGGTGCATTACACCACCAGCCTGCTGCACCACGTCAGCATCTCTGCGCCGGCCAATGAGATGTCTTTGACTGAGGTTCCCGTCGTCATCGCACCGCACACGGGTTCGCATGGAGCCATCACGGCGGCGGGCACACTCGGTCTCTCCACCAGTACGGGCACCGGGGATTGGACGATCGGTAGCGGCACCGGTACGTTGACTCCGGGTGCGGCGAACAGTGGTTTGGCCAGCTATACGTTCGGACCCACGGAGAGTTCCGTCACATTGGGTTTTATCTCCCAAGCGGGCGGGACAGTGACATTGAACGTGGCCGATTCAGGCGGAGCCGATATGTTGGCGAATACGCCGGCAGGGGAAAAGGCCAACACCATCACCTTTACGCCGGCCTTCTTCGCCTTTACCAGTAGCGTATGTACCCATAACGTCGCATTCGGCACACCGGGGCAGTGCGCCTTGGTGACATGGACTCCGCGCACGGCGGGACAGGCTTTGTCCGGAATCTATATCACCTCTGTGAATACCTCGGGTGTCCCGACGCGCCTGCATCCCACGCAGGCAAGGACGCGCAACATGCAGTTCGGCATGTCTTGCCATGACCCGGTAGCCAATGCGGGTGTACGTGCGACTTTCTCGGCGACGGCTGCCCTATTGCCATTGTGTCAGTCCAACGGCGCGACACCGACCACATGGACTGCCGGTGTCGACCTTTCTTTTGCCGGTGGCATCCCCTCCGTCGGGCCATACAGTTTCAATTATGACGACGTGGGCCAAGTCGAGATCCAGATGCGCAACAGCGCGGTTACCACGGAAACCGGCGGGAGTGGCGCCTTCGTCGTAAGGCCGGCTGGCTTTGTGCTGTCGGCTATCCAACGCAGCAGCGACGGTCTGCCCAATCCGGCCGCCACAGATGCCAGCGGCACGGCTTTCGTGAAAGCAGGAGAGGCATTCTCGGTCACGGTGACGGCGGTGAATGTCGGCGGCACGGCCACACCGAATTACGGAAAAGAGACGAGCCCGGAAAGCGTCAAGCTGAACCCTGCTTTGGCGGCGGGCTTGGGCCTGACCAACAATCCTGCCGTTGGCGGAGCGTTTGGCAGCTTTGGTGCGGCGCACCCGAGCGGATCGCCAACCGGCGTGGCGGGGGTCGCGCA
>JBAYTV010000232.1:0-3707 GCA_041675405.1 Sideroxydans sp.
AGTTTGGAAAAGCAGCTAGAGCCTTGGCTGAAAGAGAGTTCAATATCGAAAAAGTGGTTGCGAGTCATCTGCATATTTACAGCCATCTTGTATAGCTAAGATGGTGCGCGATCAGGACCGCAATCCTCAGAAAGGCTAGCCTTAAGGCCTATGGATGGCTTGATTCATAGAATATATAGGCCATCAAGAAGCTAGGTAAAAAGATTGCCAGCAATTAAAATGTGCTCCCCTGCTCTGCTGGAGCAGCTCTGGTCGATTGACTCTCTGTACTTATGAAAAAATTGATTCCGACCATCCTCTGCGGTGGCGCTGGTTCTCGGTTATGGCCCGTCTCGCGCGAGACACATCCCAAGCCCTTCATTCGCTTGGCGGATGGACAGAGTCTCCTACAAAAAGCATGGTTGCGAGGAGTGGCCCTTCCCGATGTGAGCGAGACGCTTACGGTTACTAACCGAGAGCTCATCTTTAAGTCCGAAGATGCATACCGTGAAGTCGCTCATACCTTTTGTGACAAACCCATCACCAACCATTTCATCTTAGAGCCATTTGGTAGGAATACGGCGCCAGCCATTGCCGCCGCCGCGTTGCAAGTCGCCGAGATGTACGGGGAAGAAGCATGCCTACTCGTTCTAGCCGCTGACCACCTCATCGCAGATCAAGCCGCTTTTGCAGGTGCTGTAGCGACGGCAATGGAACTGGCGAACAAAGGCAAGCTAGTCACTTTCGGCATACAACCTGATATGCCAGAGACAGGTTACGGATACATAGAAGCCGATGGCAATGTTGTTAAGCGTTTTGTTGAAAAACCCAACTTGCAGACTGCGCAGGAATATGTCGCTTCAGGCCGCTTTTTGTGGAACTCAGGAATGTTCTGTTTTCAAGCTGGCGTCATGTTGAAAGAGCTAGAACGACATAGTCCAGATATCTTGGCTGCCACCCGTGCATGTATCGCTCAATCGCGCAGCGTGACTGGCAAAGGATTCAGCCAGCTTGAACTTGATACCAATTCTTTCCAGAAAGTGGCAGATGATTCAATCGATTACGCCGTTATGGAAAAATCCACGAACGTTGCAGTCGTACCTTGCAGCATCGGCTGGAGCGATATCGGCTCATGGGCGGCATTGGGGGATCTCACTCCTGCGGATGCCCAAGGAAATCGTATCGATGGTCAGGCAATTCTGCATGATGTCAGTAACTGCTACATCCAAAGTAACGAACGACTCGTCGGAGCCGTTGGAGTCAAAGACCTCGTTATCATTGACACCCCAGATGCTGTTCTTGTTGCTGACCGCAGTCGGTCGCAAGATGTTAAACACATATACGCGCGACTCAAAAAGGAAGGACACGAAGCACATCGACTGCACAGCATGGTTCACCGTCCGTGGGGAACTTACACCGTTCTAGAAGAGGGCAGTCACTTTAAGATCAAGCGCATCGAAGTCAAGCCTAATGCCAGCCTCAGTCTGCAGATGCACCACCATCGCAGCGAACACTGGATCGTCGTCAGTGGCATGGCTAAAGTCATCAATGGGCAGCAAGAGATATTCGTGCAGACCAACGAATCCACCTACATTCCCGCTGGCCACAAACATCGCCTTGAAAACCCCGGCTTATTGCCGCTCGTCATGATCGAGGTTCAGAGCGGGGAGTACCTGGGCGAAGACGACATCGTTCGCTTCGAAGACGTGTACGGCAGGCAATAACGCATCGCTATGTCTATCCTGTCTCCTTTGAATCTACGCAGCCTATCTGCGAAAGACGCAACCAAGATGTTGTTGGATGCCGTTACGCAGGGCGAAGGTGTGTGCCTAGAATTCAAGAGCAGCTTCCAGAAAGAAGTGATCGAATCATTGACTGCTTTCGCCAACACGCAAGGTGGCTCGATCTTGGTAGGTGTGAGCGATGCTGGAAAGATCATCGGCACGATCATCGAAGCCGAGACGATACAAAGTTGGATCAATCAATGCAAACAGAGTACCAGCCCTAGTGTCATCCCGGATGTCGATCTGGTTGAGGTCGACGGTAAAACAGTTGCCGTGGTGAGTGTGGGTGAATATCCGGTTAAACCTGTTTCGTGCAAAGGTCGCTATTTCAAACGGGTGGGGAATGCCAACCATCAGATGAGTGCCACAGAGATATCCGATGCGCACATCAAATTGATCAATTCCAGTTGGGATTACTACCCAGACCCAGAACACGCGATTGACTCTATTTCAGAGAGCAAGGTGCAGACCTTTGCCAAAGCAGTCGGGGTGACGGAAGGTTTCCATGCGGTACTTGAGAAATTCGAGCTCATCAAACAAGGCCGCCCCACCTTTGCCTGCCATTTGCTTTTCTCTAAGAACGACGTGTTTTTGAGCACCATCGAAGCAGGGCGATTTGCGAGTGAAACCATCATCAAAGACAGCATCACCAGTAGAGATACGCTCATCGAACAAGTCGAGCGCATCATGGGTTACATCGTCAAGCACACCAACAAAGCCTACATCATCACCGGCAACCCGCGCCGCGAAGAACGTTGGGACTACCCTATGGATGCCATGCGCGAGATCGTCATCAACATGATCGTGCATCGTGACTACCGCAGCTCTAACGACTCCACGATCAAGATATTCGACGACCGTATCGAATTCTTCAATCCTGGGAAGTTGCTGGATGACCTCACCGTTGAAAAGATCAAAACCGGCAAATACAAATCGTATCTGCGCAACAAACAAGTCGCGAGCATTTTCAAAGAACTTGAACTGATCGAGAAGTACGGTAGCGGCGTGCGTCGCGTCATCGATATCTTCGTGGCCTACGGTTTACCCGAACCCGTATTTGAAATGACACAAGGCGGCATGGCGGTGACGGTTTTCAGGGAAGTTGAAAAAACTGCAACTAACAATCAGGATGGCGGAGTAAGTGAGGGAGTAAGTGAGGGAGTAAGTGAGGGAGTAAGTGAGGGAGTAAGTGAGGGAGTAAAGTCGCTGCTTGCGCTGATTACAAGCCATCCTGGTATCCGAGTCCCAGAGATGTCAGGCATCATGCAAACCTCAACAAAAAATCTAGAGCGCTGGTTAAAGCAGCTCAAAGAGAAAGACCAGATCGAATTCAGAGGCGCGCCCAAGACGGGCGGTTACTACCTAAAGGCGAACAAGTGACAACGCGAACTTTGACCTGCTTCAAAGCCTACGACATAAGAGGCAAGTTGGGTGAAGAACTCAATGACGACATCGCCTATCGCATCGGCCGCGCCTATGCGCAACACCTAGGTGCCAAACGCGTCGTCGTGGGCGGCGATGTGCGTCTTACCAGCGCCACCCTCAAGCAAGCTTTGGCCAATGGCTTGATGGACGGCGGCGCAGATGTCATCGACATCGGCATGGTGGGCACAGAAGAGATCTACTTCGCCGCATTCCATCTGGACGTGGACGGTGGCATCGAAGTCACTGCCAGCCACAACCCCATGGACTACAACGGCATGAAGCTGGTCGCCCGTGGCGCGGTGCCCATCAGTGGAGACACGGGGCTTAAAGCCATCCAAGCCTTGGCCGAAGCGAACCAGTTCGCACCCGCAACATATCGCGGCACGCTGACTCGATCCTCCATCCTCCATCCTTTCGTCGATCACCTGCTGACCTACATCGAGCCCACCGCCATCAAACCGCTGAAGCTCGTGGTCAACTCCGGCAATGGGGCGGCAGGCCACGTCATCGATGAGATCG
>JBAYTV010000233.1:0-3697 GCA_041675405.1 Sideroxydans sp.
ATAAGGCTTGGTACAACTGGTGCAAGAATAACAACGTGATCAAAGAGCTTGATGTCACACACGAATATCTAGATGTCAGCCAAGTATCGACCGTGGGTTTCGAAAAACTCGTTCGCAATTCGGCAAAAAAAGAAGCAGAACAATAGTCCAAAGGAGTTGCTCTTTAGTACGGCAATGTGGCGCATCGTTATTTCCGTTCGATCATTTCGATCAGCCACAGCTTCTTTTCTCACCGCCTCAACTCGCAGCGAACACAGTCGCCACTCAGCACGATTGACACAACCCGCCCCAAACCCATAAAGTTCGCCCCACTTGCAATTCCGCCCCAGCACATCGCACCGCACGCACGGTGCAAGGCTCACAGCGGACTCCCCCAGAATAGGAGCTGGCGCAAGGAAAGATTCCCGCACCGACGGGAAACATCGCCAGCGGCATACTTATTCAGCAAAAGGGGAAGCACTTGAATGCGCGACTCACCGACTATTTTTCACGTAGGTCAAATTAATCTTGGTTTATTCCAATTGTCCGCAAAGAACTAGATGAGCATATTTGAGATTGATGGTAAGAAATATTTCTTATCTGGAGGTGTATTTGTTGAAACACTCCCTCCTTATAAGTTGTTACTAGAATATTTTAGTGAAGATGAGCTAAAAAAAACTTTTAATGAAAAATTCTCTGAGTCGAGCGTTAAAGGACTTGATCGTCTGAATGGGCTTCAGTTTAAAAATAATCTCGATGAACACTGCTCCAGTATCAATCGAAAGTGCATGAGTGGGCAATATGAGTTCACGCCATATGCTGAAGTACTTCAACTGAAAGGGCGGGCGAAGCACCCTCGTGTAATTGGGATACCAACAGTGCGCGATCGCTTG
Organism: Sideroxydans sp.; assembly: GCA_041675405.1. GTDB lineage: Bacteria > Pseudomonadota > Gammaproteobacteria > Burkholderiales > Gallionellaceae > Sideroxyarcus. Next base: position 873 of record JBAYTV010000233.1, read on the forward strand.
GTTCTGAATCAGTTAAAAAACGTTCTTGCCCATATTTTTTCAGAGTACGTTCCTAAAACACGAGCGAATACATTAATACACAAAATTTCTCGTGAAATTAAACAAATTGAAGAATATGGGGATACGTTATCAACCAAAATATTTGGGTGTGACATCCAGAAATTCTATGATGAAATTGATCGTAAAATTCTATTAGATGCACTCCGGAAACGCATCAAATCAAGTAAGTTGCTCAAGCTTATTGACTCTGCTATCAGCACCCCAACGGTACCAAGGAATTATAGAAAAAGAGACATCAATCAATACTCAACAACAAAGGGGGTTCCACAGGGTTTGGCTATTTCCAATATTTTGGCGGCGATATATTTAGCTGAGTTTGATTCTGAAATTAGACAGTTGAAGGTTCACTATTACCGTTACGTCGATGACATCTTAATTTTTGGCGAATCAAATCTTGTTGATAAGGCTCAGTTGCTCGTCGAATCTCGCCTGTCTAACTTGGGGCTAAAAACACATCCAGTTGGAAGCGGAAAATCGCACTTGGGCCAACTTACAGATGAGTTTGGCTATCTAGGCTATTTATTTAACATCCCGCTGATTACAGTCCGGGCCGCTACACAAGAACGATTTTTGCTATCGATTGTTGGCAAGTTTAGTGATTACACACATAACAAAACAAAGCGCCTTGAGAACTTAAAGTTTTTGAACGAAACGAAGCTCAAGGAAATTTTTTTGCTGGAACTGAACGAACGTATTACAGGGGCGATTAGCGAAAAGCGGCGATACGGGTGGATTTCATATTTTAGTGAAATCACCGACCTTGAGTTGCTTAAGAAAATGGATCACTTGATTGCCGGATTTTTCAAAAGGCTTAGTGACTTTGGTAATGCGCCTCCGCCAAACCTAAAGAAATTGACTCGTGCTTATTATGAAATGCGCTACTCGCCAATGGATGGCTACATACATAACTACGATGTATTTACTACAGCCGCACAGAAAATGCAGTTTCTTATCGAGCGAGGGCGCCTTGATCCCAATAAACCTTCATATTCTGAAGTCGAAATTCAAACGATATTTGATGCATACAGGGCTAGAGTTTTGTCAGAGTTGGAGCCTGATGATGGTACTATTTACTGGTAAGGTGCTGGTCTCAAATGCGTCCGCATTTGGGCAGCTCTTGGATGAATAAGAGTGGTAGTGACCAATGGTGGTTTGTTTAACATCGTAGCCAGCTAAATGGCAAAGACCTCTGCGTATCGTATTATTTAGGGTGCAATGCAGAGTGGTTATACACTTGATATCGGTCGGCACCTTACATCTAGATTACGGATATATCATGACACTTAATGAAGCTGCGCAAGTTCTTCGTACAAAAATGTGGCGTACGGCGGGCGCTCGATTTGATTGTCAACGCCGCATGAAATATCGAGACACCGCTTCTAGCTTTACAGTCGCAATATTGTCGGTGTATTTAATTGCGATTTCAGTCGCGCAAAAAATCTTTAATGTTGGGCAATACAACCCTAATCTCGATAATTATCTGACCTTTATTGCTATTGTTGGAGCTGTTTTCATTATTGTGATTAGTCTCATTGAATGGGCTGGTAGTTTCGCAGTTCGAGCAGAGCGATTGTTTGAGAATGCCACAGAGATAAATCTACATCGTGCAAGACTTGAGCGCGCTCTAATTGACGGTGTACCAATAGCAACTCTTCAAAGTGAATTTGAGGCAGTGAGTCTTGAGTATGAAAAGCTTGTAGATAAACATAGTCCGAATCACGACCCAATTGACGATCTATTATTTCGGTCGCGCAACAGAGTTGAGCCACATCCGAGCTTTCAAATGAACTGGTTTTACGCCATGTTCATAGAGACGATGTGGCTGTTTGCGACTTTCGGTTTGTATTTCCTGCTACTGGTAGCATTCCCACTGGCTGTTTTTTGGCTATAGTAGAAGTCAACTTCCTATGTCGCGTTTCTTCTATTCGGGTACGGCGCACCCGCCGCAATCAGTCTGCGGAGTTGTTCAAGCAGTTCTACCTGCGCTCGATCTTCACTATCACCCACTGCTTCTTTTCCCCTTGCATCATTTCAAAGCGCACCGCGTCACCGACCTTTAGACCTTTTGACAAGGGTTCGCGCAGCGTAAACCACATGGTCATCGCGGGCCAGTCCAGCGCGGCAATGGGCTCATGTGCGATCTGCACCTTGCCGTCCTTGGCGTTCACTGCCTTCAGCACGCCGACACCTGTGTGCGTGGCGGCGGCCTGCTGCGTAGCTGTGTCGTGTTGATGCTCGTGCGATGCGGCGCGGGCTGCGGTGCCGGTTGCCAGCAGGGCGAATATGAATGCGAGAGTCAGAGTTTTCATGATGTTTCCTTTTTGCGGTTGGTAGTTGCAGTTAATTCGTTGCGTTTGATCAGCGCATAGATCACTGGGATCACCAGCAGCGTGAGCACGGCCGAAGAGATCATGCCGCCGACCATGGGCGCGGCGATGCGGCGCATCACTTCCGAGCCGGTGCCGCTGCTCCACAGGATCGGCAAGAGTCCAGCCATGATCGCCACCACGGTCATCATCTTGGGGCGCACGCGTTCCACCGCGCCGTGCATGATGGCGGTATGCAGGTCGGCGGCGGTTGGCGAACGACCTTCATTGACGCAACGCGCCTGAATGTCGTGCCAAGCATGTTCCAGATAGATCAGCATCACCACGCCCGTCTCCGCTGCGACGCCCGCCAGCGCGATGAAGCCCACAGCCACCGCTACGCTCAGGTTGTAGTCGAGCAGCCACAGCAGCCACACACCGCCCACCAGCGCGAACGGC
>JBAYTV010000234.1:0-3692 GCA_041675405.1 Sideroxydans sp.
AGGCGCGCATTGTACTCGGTTGTTTTTGTCAGAATGCCGCGCAGAAGGTTGACTTCCTCATCCTCCAAACGAGAACGCGAGTAGAGCCGGCGCAAGCGCTTCATCAATCTTTCAGGATTCTGTGTCGTAAAGAATCCGATGTCGAACAGCGTCTTTTCGAGTTGTCCGTATAGCCCTTCTAAACGCTCATGCGTGGCGGCTGGTGACTCTGCCTGTTCGGCAAGCACGAAACTTTGCGTAGCCACACTCAATTCATAACTCATCACCTGCACGGCAGCGGCGATATTGAGCGATGAGAAATCGGGATGCGACGGAATGTTCACCCCTAGCTGAGCCTTACCCATCTCTTCATTGGTCAATCCCGACATCTCGGTACCGAACAACAAGGCAACAGCTTGCGCGGTCGCCCTTTGCAAAACTTCTGGCATCGCCTCACGCGGCGTCTGTACCTTAAGCGAGATGTCACGCAATCTAGCGGTCATCGCCACGGTGAACGCCACGCCATGCAATGCCTCGTCGATAGAACTGCACACTACCGCGTTCTGCAGCACATCGTCCGCCCCCGCAGCCATCGCAGTCGCTTGCGGGTCAGGAAAACGCTTGGGGTTGATGAGGTAGAGATGGCGCAAACCCATCGTCTTCATAGCGCGCGCCGCCGCACCGATGTTGCCCGGATGAGTGGTATGGCTGAGGACGACTCTGATGTTCTCGAAAGGATTAGGTTTATTCAAAACGCGATTCCAACTAAAATACGCACTGGTTACTTCAATTATGAACTTTGAGGAGCCGTTACGTGCGGCTTGAGTGCAACGCAACAATCGAGTCGCGCAGCAGGTAGCTCAAAGTTCAATGCTCATTAAAAAGGTCGTACTGATTATGCACCCCATGCTCAACATCGCGGTGAAGGCCGCGCGTCGCGCCGGAAACTTGATACACCGCGCCGCAGAAAACCTCGATCACCTCACGGTGACCAAAAAATCCCATGCGGATTACGTCAGCGAAGTGGATCGCGCGGCTGAACGCATGATCGTCGAAGCCTTGTTGGAAGCCTATCCAACGCATGCGATTCTAGCAGAAGAGGGTGGCGCTCAAGGCCAGTCCGAATACGTTTGGATCATCGATCCGCTGGACGGTACGACCAACTTCCTGCACGGTGTTCCGCAATATGCGGTCTCCATCGCTCTGCAGCACAACGGCATTCTGACGCAGGCTGTGGTGTACGACCCCACCAAGAACGACCTGTTCACCGCCACCCGCGGACGCGGTGCTTACCTCAACGACAAACGCCTACGCGTGAGCAAACGTAAAGAGATGGCGGACAGCCTCATCGGCACCGGCTTCCCTTACACACGCTTCGAACACATGGGCGCTTATATGAATATTTTCCAAGAGCTGATGCAAAAGACCGCCGGCCTGCGTCGCCCAGGCGCCGCATCGCTCGATCTGGCTTGGACTGCGGCGGGTCGTTACGACGGTTTCTTCGAGACAGGTCTCAAACCTTGGGATATCGCTGGGGGCGCACTGCTCATCTCCGAAGCGGGTGGCATCGTGAGCGACCTCGCAGGCAATCAGAATTTCCTCACCAGCGGCCACATCTGCGCAGGCAATCCCTTCATCCACGAACAACTGCTCAAGCTGATCGCACCGCACCTGACTGAGGGTTTAAAGAACTAACTTCCGGCAGCATCCCACATGGACACCTTGCTCATACTCGCGATCGCGACCATCGTCATCGTCCTGATCTTCGAGTACACCAACGGCTTCCATGATGCGGCCAACATCATCGCCACCGTCATCGCGTCACGCGCGATGACGCCGGTACAGGCGGTGCTGCTGGTCGCCTTCTTTGAGTTCCTCGGCCCATTGCTCGGCGGCACAGCCGTCGCCAACACCATCGGCAAGTTCATCACCCTCGATGATATCGACCGCGTGCTCGCACTCACCATCGTTTTATGTGGACTGCTTGGCGCCATCGCTTGGAACCTCATCACTTGGTGGAACGGCATCCCTTCTTCATCGTCGCACGCGCTGGTCGGCGGCTTGGCGGGCGTGGTCATGGTGGCTGCAGGCTCCGACCATGTCGTATGGGGATTCAATGATCTGCTGCACGGTCATCTGAACGGTGTCGCCAAAGTCATCGTCGCGCTCATCCTCTCGCCCATCATCGGCTTCTGGGTCGGCTTCCTTCTGCACAAGATCATGCTGGCCCTGCTGCGCGGCGCGCATCCCTCCATCAACCGCGACCTGCGCCATCTGCAATACGTCACCTCGGCTGGCTTGGCTTTTTCGCACGGTGCCAACGATGCGCAGAAGAGCATGGGCATATTGACTCTGGTGCTACTGATCGGCGGCTTCATTCCCACTTTCGAAGTGCCATTCTGGGTGATGCTGGCCTGCTCACTCACCATCGTATTGGGCATCCTTTCCGGCGGCTGGCAGATCGTGCGCACGTTAGGTTTCTCCATCTACAAGATACGTCCCCTGCATGCGCTGGATTCGCAGATGACCGCCGCCGGTGTGATCTTCAGCTCATCCATGTTCGGCGCACCCGTTTCCACCACCCACGTGGTCGCCTCTTCCATCATGGGCATCGGCGCTTCCGAGCGCCCCAAGGCCGTGCGCTGGGGTAAAGCGACCGAGATCGTTGCCACTTGGCTAATCACCATTCCCGGAGCGGCATTGATGTCGATTTGCTGTTATCTTCTCGTCCAAATATTTATCTAAAATCCATCATGCCTGAAGCCTCCAAAACACTGCTCGCACGGATACTGGACCGGGTATTCCCCAAGGTGCCCGACTTCTTCTCTATGCTCACCGAGCAATCACTCAAGGTCACCCACACCGTCGACTTACTGGTCGAATACATGGAACGCGGCGACCCGATGATCGCGGACGAACTCAAACAGAACGTGCACGAGGCCGACCTTATCAAGGTACGCAACCTGCACGAACTGAACGATGCCTTTTCCACCCCCATCGACCGCGAGGACATCTACCGCGCCATCATCGCGCTGGACGACATCGTGATGTACTGCAAGACCACCGTGCATGAGATGGATGTGCTCGAAGTGAAGCCAGACGAATTCATGCGCGACATCTCGCACTGCATCAAAGAAGGCGTGGACACCCTCGCCAAGGGGTTCGCCAAACTCGGCATCACCCCAGCCGAGGCTGCACACAATGCGAACCAAGCACGCCAGTCGGAACGCCATGCAGAAAAACTCTATCGCAAAGCGCTACCCATCCTGTTTGAAGGCACCGACTACATCAACATGTTCAAACGTCGCGAGATCTATCGCCACCTGACCAATGCCGCGCAACATATGGCGCTGTGCGCCAACCGCCTGCACGACATCGTGGTCAAGATCAGCTGAACCATTTCGCATGAGCACCCCCGCCCCCGAAAAACAGACACCCATGATGCAGCAGTACCTGCGCATCAAAGCGGAACACACCGACAAGCTACTGTTCTACCGCATGGGTGATTTCTACGAATTGTTCATGGACGATGCCGTACGCGTCGCCAAACTGCTCGACATCACGCTCACCCAACGCGGCGCGTCCAACGGCCAACCTATCAAGATGGCGGGTGTGCCCTATCACGCTGCCGAGCAGTACCTCGCGCGCTTGGTGAAGATGGGCGAGTCCGTCGCCATCTGCGAACAGATCGGCGACCCCGCCACCAGCAAAGG
>JBAYTV010000235.1:0-3682 GCA_041675405.1 Sideroxydans sp.
CGTAGCGCTCGTTCGCCCCCTCTCCCACCGGGGGAGGGTTGGGGTTGGGGTGGGGGAACGAACCGCAAATAACACCAAGGGATATTGCGTGAATAAACTAACTGGCCTCATCATCGCCGCCTTCGGCCGCCACTATCTGGCCGAGCTTCCGAGTGGCGAGGTCGTCGAGTGCGTGCCGCGCGGCAAGAAGAGTGAAGTGGCTTGTGGGGACACCATCACCCTGTCACGCACCGGCCCGGAACAAGGCGTCATCGACAGCATCACACCGCGCACCTCCCTGCTCTATCGCTCGGATGCCTTCAAGCAAAAGATCATCGCGGCCAACGTCACCCAACTCGTGGTGGTGGTCGCCAGCGAACCTTCGTTCAATGATGAATTGCTCGCACGTTGCCTGCTCGCCGGACACGACCAGAAACTGAACATCCTCATCGTACTGAACAAGAGCGACCTGCCGCAGATCGCTGCCGCACGCGAACAGTTAGCGCCTTACACCAAGATCGGCTATCGCGTACTAGAGCTGAGTGCCAAACAAGACATCGCACCGCTGCTGCCCTATCTGCAAGGCAACACCAGCGTGTTCGTCGGCCAATCGGGTATGGGCAAATCCACCCTCATCAACGCCGTCATCCCCGAGGCGCGTGCCGCCACGCGCGAGATATCCACCGTGCTCGATTCCGGCAAACACACCACCACACACGCCAAGCTGTATCACCTGAATGCCGACAGTCACCTCATTGACTGCCCCGGTGTGCAATTGTTCGGTCTACATCATCTGGATTTTGCGGCGATGGAAAGAAGCTTCCCTGAGTTCCTGCCCTATCTTGGCGAATGCCGCTTCGCCAATTGCAGCCACTCGCACGAACCGGATTGCGCGATCCGAAAGGCGACGGCTGAAGGAAAGATAGACGAGCGGAGATTGCGGTTGTTTCAGCAGATCGCAGCGAAGTGATCTCAGCAGAAATCCCACAAACTTAAAGAATAGAACCAGCAGATTTTCTAGCGTGGGCTAGAGAATATAGAGTGTTCCCCCACCCCGGCCCTCCCCCGGCGGGAGAGGGAGCTAGAGCGGAGTGGTTTTGGGTTTAGTCCCTCTCCCATCGGGGGAGGGATTAGGGTGGGGGAATACTCGTTCAAAAACATTTGCTCGAAATTTTCTAACTGACCTGACACAGTTCAAGAACTACAAGACAACTTCGAACATCCCACCTTGTCCAGCGCCCAATCGGGGCGTTTCGCGATGAGATTCGCCGGATGGTCGTCGTCATAAGGATTGCGCGCTGCCTGCATGAGGCGTTCGATCATGCTCAAGTCATCCTGCATCACCGCATCGATGGCTTCTTGCGCCAGATAATTCCTCAACACGAAACGCGGATTCACTTTGTTCATGCGTACTCGGCGTGACGCATCGTCATCGGACTGTTTCACCAAGCGAGCAGCGTAGCGACTTAACCACGCTTCGAACAAGACAGCGTGCGACTCATACAAGGCATCGCGATAGAACGCCGAGCGCAACGTCCCCAACGCTGGCGCGTGCTGTTTCACTTCCGCCAGTTGCCTGAAGAATTCCGTCATATCCACTTCAGCCTGTTGCAACAGATCGAAAACGGTCTCGACCAAAGCGGCATCGTCGTCTTGCCATTCCAGCAAACCGAACTTCGCCGCCAACATTGTTGAGAGTGCGGATTGGAATGTGTCATCGAAATGCGCCAGACCTGCGTCCAATATCTTGCGCGCAGGGGCGACGGGCATCAGCGCATCCGCCAAGCGTTCCAGATTCCAACGCGCCACGGCTGATTGCTGCCCAAAACAGTAACGGTGGAATTGTTCATCCGTCGTGTTCGGTGTCCATCCCGGGTCGAAGTTATCCACCCAACCATACGGACCGTAGTCGATGGTGAGGCCGAGGATGGACATGTTGTCCGTGTTCATCACTCCATGCACGAAGCCGACGCGCAGCCATTCCACCATCAGCAACGCGGTGCGCTCACACACCAAGCGGAACCACTGCGCGAAACGCTCGGCATCCGTCCCCACGATGAACGGGAAGTCACGCGACAAGGTGAAGTTGACCAAACGTTGCAGCAGCTCATGCTCGCCGCGTGCCGCCAAGATCTCGAAGTGCCCGAAGCGCGTGAAGGATGGCGCGACTCGGCACACGATGGCTCCAGGTTCGACTGCAGGATTGCCGTCATACAACATGTCGCGCACCACACCATCCCCCGTCGCGATCAGACTCAGCGCGCGCGTGGTGGGAATGCCCAGATGGTGCATGGCTTCGCTGCACAAGAATTCGCGCAAGGAAGAACGCAACACCGCACGACCGTCTGCACGCCTTGAATACGGCGTCATCCCCGCGCCTTTGAGTTGCAACTCCCAACGCTCGCCTTTGTGGTTGATGACCTCGCCTAGTCCGATCGCACGTCCATCCCCCAGTTGCCCCGCCCATTGTCCGAACTGATGCCCACCATAACGCGTGGCGTAGCTCGCCATCCCTTCAAGCAATCGGTTGCCCGCGAACGCCTGCAAGAATTCGGTCGAGCGTGCGTCCGCCTCACTCAGATCGAGCAGGCCCAAAACTTCCGACGAGTAAGCCAACAAGAATGGACGACTGACCGCAGTAGGCACGACCGCCGACCAGCAGATACCTTGCGACGAGCTACTAATGCCAGCATCACCCGGCAACTCACGGATGAATCGGTTATCGAAATGGAGATGTTTCAATGCGTGTCTCGCTCTAGAAGATGGCCGGAAAGGCATGTCGAAATTCTAGAGGATTAGTGAGTGGCAATAACGGCTAAGTTCTGGGGGTATTGAAGTGAACTAGATTGAAGGGCTGCTCCTAACCTTGCAGCCACTCAAGTGAGCTGCCGGTATTAGAGTGGATCGGTCCTTCGTACTGCTTCCGACAAGCTAGTCACTGGCAGGGCCCCCAATGCAACCAATTGGTAGGTCAAGCAACGCTGCAATAACTATCGAAGCAGTTGACAACCAGTTCCCGCTGATGGAAACTGGTTGTCAATGTACTTTTGCATTTATAGACAAGGAAACACAGTGAAAAAAACCAGTGCCACTCAAAGCGAGGTCTTAACTGAGATCATGCTTGAGATATTCCGTCTCAATTCGCTTTTACTCGAAAAAGGTAATCAGATGGTCGCCCCGCTGGGAATGACCAGCGCTCGTTGGCAAGTTCTCGGTGCTCTCGCCTTGTCAGGAGAAGCTATTTCCTGCCCGCAGGTTGCAGCAGGAATGGGCATCTCGCGCCAAGGGGCTCAGAAACAGCTCAATCTTGCTTTCGAGGATCAACTGCTCGCTGTCAAAGACAACCCGCGCAACCTCAGGTCTCCGCTCTATGAACTCACCCCAGCTGGGCAAGAAGCGTACGGCAAAGCGATGGGCTTGCAGGCCGTCTGGTCCAAAGCATTGTCACGGGGCATCCCCCTTTCAGATTGGCAAACCACTCTGAATGTCTTGCAAGAGCTCGACGCCCGCCTTCACTCAACCCTACTTCCCAACAAGGGATAAATTTATGAAAAAGTCCATCATCCACGCGACCGCCGGTGCCCTTGCCATGCTTGGCGTTGCCACCTTCTGGACCTCGACGTTGGTATCCGAGATATTCATGGGGCAGGAGGCTGTCAAGATCGTTAAGCACGCCATAGCTTATTACGGGTTGATTCCCCTC
>JBAYTV010000236.1:0-3672 GCA_041675405.1 Sideroxydans sp.
GAACACTCCCCAACAGCAATCTGCTCTGGGTGTATACCACCCGTGCCGACACCATCATGGGCGTGACCTTCGTCGCCGTGGCTGCCGAACATCCGTTGGCGACACATGCCGCGCAAGGCAATGCCAAGCTGGCCGAGTTCATCGAAGAATGCAAACGCGGCGGTGTGGCCGAGGCCGACATCGCCACCATGGAAAAGAAGGGCATGGACACCGGCATCAAAGTCACCCATCCACTCACTGGCGAACAAGTAGCGGTGTGGGTCGGCAACTATGTGCTGATGGGCTACGGCGAAGGCGCGGTGATGGCGGTACCTGCGCACGACGAACGCGATTTTGGTTTCGCGAAGAAGTATGAATTACCCATCAAGCAATCCATCTCAGTCAAAGGCCAAGCATTCAGCGACGATGCTTGGCAGGAGTGGTACGGCGACAAAGACGACGGTGTGTGCGTGAACTCGGGCAAATACAATGGAATGACGCAGAGCGAGGCCATCGACGCGATTGCCGCCGACCTCAACGCCAAAGGCTTGGGCGAGAAGAAGACGCAGTTCCGTCTGCGCGATTGGGGCATCTCACGCCAACGCTACTGGGGCTGTCCTATCCCCATCATCCACTGCCCAAGTTGCGGCGATGTGCCTGTGCCTGATGAACAACTACCCGTGGTGTTGCCCGAGAACGTGGTGCCTGACGGCGCGGGTTCGCCGCTGGCGAAGATGCCCGAGTTCTACGAATGCACCTGCCCCGCTTGCGGCGGCAAAGCGCGCCGCGAGACGGACACCATGGACACCTTTGTGGAGTCGTCCTGGTACTACGCACGCTACGCCAGCCCGCAATGCGATAGCGGCATGGTGGATAAAGCAGCCGCACAAAAATGGTTGCCCGTCGACCAATACAACGGCGGCATCGAACACGCCATCTTGCATCTGCTCTACGCGCGCTTCTTCCACAAGCTGATGCGCGACGAAGGTCTGTTTGAAGGTACGCCACGAGCGTTCCCCCACCCCAACCCTCCCCCGATGGGAGAGGGAGCGAACGCCGCGCTACGCGCATTCAACCCTTTGGACGAGCCGTTCAAGAACCTGCTCACACAAGGCATGGTGGTCGCTCCCACGTTCTACCGCGATCTGGAAGGCGGCAAGAAGTTGTGGATCAATCCTGCCGATGTGGATGTGGAGGTCGATGCCAAAGCACGCCCTCTCGGTGCCAAACTGAAAGCAGACGGTCTGCCTGTCGTCATCGGCGGCACAGAGAAGATGTCGAAGTCGAAGAACAACGGCGTCGATCCGCAAGCAATCATCGACGCTTACGGTGCGGACACCGCACGTCTATTCATGATGTTCGCCTCGCCTCCCGATCAGCAACTGGAATGGTCGGATACGGGTGTGGAAGGCGCGTTCCGTTTCTTGAAGCGAGTATGGAAGGCAGTATTCGAACATGTCGAAGGCGGCGTAGTCGCGGCTTACAGCAGCGGTGAATTGAGTGCGAACGCGAAGGCATTGCGTCTGCAATTGCATCAGACCATCCAGAAGATCGACGATGACTACGGTCGCCGCAAGACCTTCAACACCGCCATCGCAGCCACGATGGAATTGCTCAATGCACTTGGTAAGTTCGATGATGACACGCCTGCTGCGCGCAGTGTGGCGCAAGAGGTACTAGAGAACACTGTACTGTTGCTCACACCTATCGTGCCGCACATCGGTGAGTCACTGTGGTCTGCTTTGCGTTCTGGCAGCCAACTACGCGAGCAGGCTTTCCCCAAGGCTGATGCAACTGCATTGGTGCAAGACGAGATCGAGTTGGTGATCCAGGTGAACGGCAAGTTACGCGGCAACCTGCGCGTCTCCAAAGATGCGGACAAAGCGACCATCGAGCAGCTGGCACTGGCGCATGAGGCAGTACAAAAACAACTTGCAGGCGCTGCGGCGAAGAAGATCATCGTCGTGCCGGGTAGGTTGGTCAACGTGGTGATGTGATGAAGAACTCGATGCGAACGTTCATATTGCTGGCGACATTGTCACTGACTGCCTGTGGCTTCCATCTGCGTGGCAGCCAAGTGCAAGATATGACGTTCGCGTTCAAATCGCTCTATCTCAAAGCACCTGCCGAGACACAGTTCGTCACCGATCTGCGCACTGCGTTGAATGCGAACAAGGTGGCGCTGACTTCCACCGCTGATGCTGCCGAGCTGGTGCTTGAGGTCGTGTCGGAGCAGACCAACAAGAACATCCTGTCGCTCTCGGGTAGCGGTCGCGTGCAAGAGTACCAACTCATCTACCGTGTCTCGCTGCGCGCCTACGACAACAAGCAGGCCGACTGGCTACCGCCTGAAGAGATCATGCTGACGCGCATCTTGGCGTATGACGACGCGCAGATCCTCGCGAAGGAACAGGAAGAGGCACAGCTCTACCGGGACATGCGTACCGATGCGGTGGGTCAGGCCATACGCCGCTTGAATCGCGCCAAACCACAACTGTAATTCCCCATGAGAATCTCGACCGAAGACCTGCCGCAACATCTGAAACGGGGACTCGGGTCGTTGTACGTCATCCACGGCGAAGCCTTGCTACTTGCCATCGAAGCTGCCGACGCCATTCGCAATGCCGCACGCGAAGCGGGATACACCGAGCGCGAGACCATCATCGCGGAGCAATATTTTAAATGGGGCGAACTGCGCAACAGCGCACAGAGCATGTCGCTGTTCTCTTCGCGCAAGGTGATCGACCTGCGCATCCCTTCCGGCAAACCCGGCGTGGAAGGCGCGCAAGCACTGCAAGACCATTGCGAGAACCTCGACCCCGATACGCTCACACTCATCTCGCTGCCCAAACTCGAAGGAACTGCCTTCAAGAGCAAATGGTTCGCTGCACTGGAACAACACGGCACCATCATCAGCGCGGATGAAGTCTCCCTCGCCGCATTGCCCGCATGGATCGCCGGCAGATTGCGGCGCCAAGGCCAATCCACCGATGCCGACACCTTGAAGTTCTTGGCCGACAAGGTGGAAGGTAATCTACTGGCGGCTTATCAAGAGATACAAAAATTAGCCCTTCTCTTCCCCGAGGGTGCGCTGACCTTCGATCAAGTCAAAGACTCGGTGATGGACGTTGCGCGTTATGACGTGTTCAAACTCTCCGAAGCGATGCTCGCTGGCGATGCTGAACGTTACGCGCGCATCCTTGATGGTCTGCGTGCGGAGGGAACTGCCACCGTGCTCATCCTGTGGGCGATCGCGGAAGACATACGCGCGTTGGCAAAGGTCTCACGTGCCATGCAACAGAGCGGCAACCTCGCCGGCGCATTGCGCGATGCGCGCGTGTGGGGCGCGAAACAGAAATTGATCGAACGCTCCGTACGCCGCTTCACGCCTACCTTTGCGGAGCGTGCATTGCGCCAAGCAGCACTGATCGACCGCCTCATCAAAGGTCTGCGCCACGGTGACGTATGGGATGAGTTGCTACAGTTGGGTGTGCGCTGTGCCCGTGCAGGTGCGAGATGAGCGAAGTGTTGCTGGTCATCAGCAATACGCCCGACCGCGCCACAGCGGAACGTATCGCTGAAGCGCTGGTCGCAAGCCATGCCGCGGCCTGCGTGAACGTATTGGCCGAATATGGCTCTACCTATCGCTGGGAAGGCCGAGTCGAGCACGCTACTGAAGTCCCTTTGCTCATC